>JAENWQ010000217.1 GCA_016649855.1 Actinomycetota bacterium
CCCTCGGGGACCAGGACACGCTCATCTGCTCGGACGAGCTCAACCACGCCTCGATCGTGGACGGCTGCCGGGCGGCGGACGCGCGGGTGGTCGTGTATCCGCACGCCGATCCCGGCGCGGTCGACCGGTTGCTGCGCGACGCCGGGCGGGCGATCGTCGTGACCGACGCGGTCTTCTCGATGGATGGTGATCTCGCCCCCCTGGAGGAGCTGGCCGCGGTTTGTGGGCGCCGCGGCGCCCTCCTCGTCGTCGACGAAGCTCACTCCGTGCTGGGACCGGCCCCCGATCTTTCTGCGGCAGAGGTTCTGCGCGTAGGGACGTTGTCGAAGTTCCTCGGGGCGATGGGTGGCTTCGTCGCGGGTCCGGCTTCGTTGATCGACCTGTTGGTGAACACGGCCCGTTCCTTCATCTTCACGACCGCCGCATCGCCCGCCGACACAGGAGCCGCGCTCGCTGCGCTCAGGATCCTCCGCTCGGACGAGGGTGGTGCGCTGATCGATCGTCTCCGGAACAACATCGACCTCGTGAGACGGGGACATACGTCGCCGATCGTGCCGATGGTGATGGGGAGTGAGGACGCGGCGGTCACGGCCTCAGCCGAGCTTCTCGAACGGGGTTTCCTCGTCCCTGCGATCCGGCCCCCATCGGTTCCGCGCGGCTCGTCCCGGCTGCGCGTCACCCTCTCCGCCGCCCATTCACCCGAGCAGATCGGCGCGCTGGTCGAGGCCTTGGGTCATGTTCTCGGGGTACGACCGGATGGCTGAGGTAATCGTCGTTACCGGAACCGCAACCGAGGTGGGCAAGACGTGGGTTACCGCGCACGTACTCCGAAGGCTGTCCGAGAGTGGCGTTCCGGTCACCGTGCGTAAGCCGGTGCAGTCCTTCGATATCGCCGGGGGCCCGACCGACGCCGATGTCCTCGCCGGCGCCCTCGGCATCGAACCTCACCAGGTCTGCCCGCTGCACCGGTGGTACGAGCTTCCGATGGCGCCCCCGATGGCAGCGGAGGCCCTCGGCCTGCCGCCACTCGCCCTCCCGGATCTCGTTGCAGAGATGGCGCTGCCCGAGCTCGGGCTCGCCCTCGTCGAGGGAGTCGGGGGGCCACGCTCCCCCCTCACCGACGATGCCGACACGGTCGATCTCGCCGAAGCGCTCGACGCGCGGCTGGTCGTGCTGGTGGCCGATGCCGGGCTCGGCTCGATCAACGCGACGGTGCTGTCGCTCGCGGCCCTGGAAAGATGGGAGACGATCGTCTTCGTGAACCGATTCGAGCCGGGCAACGACCTCCACGAACGCAACGTCCGGTGGCTCCGCGAAGCTGAAGGACTGGACCCGATCACCCACATTGGACAACTCGCAACGAAGATCAGTCATCTCACGCATAAAGAAGGGGTGTCACGTAGATGAGAACCAGCACCTTGCTCGATGAGGCGCGGAGGGCGGTCCTCGGTGGCGGCCGGGACCTGAGCCTCGAGGAACTTCGGGGTCTCGCGTCGCTTCCGGTAGAAGACGTACCGTCGCTGGCCGCGCTGGCGCACGAGGTGCGGCTCGATCGTTGCGGCCCCGAGGTCGAGGTCGAGGGGATCCTGTCCGCGAAGACCGGCGGTTGTCCCGAGGACTGCCACTTCTGCTCCCAGTCCTCGAAGTTCGAGACTCCAGTGCGGCCGACCGGCTACCTCGACATGGATCAGGTTCTCGCTGCGGCGCGGGAGACGAAAGAGCTCGGAGCATCGGAGTTCTGCATCGTCATGGCGCTGCGAGGACCGGACGAGAGAACGATCGACAACGTCATAGAGGCGACGAAGGTGATCCAGGATGAGACAGGGCTCAACGTCGCGGCGAGCCTCGGCATCCTCACGCGCGACCAGGCCGAGCGACTTGCGGCCGGAGGCGTCCACCGCTACAACCACAATCTCGAGACGAGCCGGTCGTTCTTCCCGGAGATCGTCTCGACCCATACCTGGGACGAACGCTTCGAGACCTGCAGCATGGTGCGCGAGACGGGCATGGAGCTGTGTTGCGGCGCGCTTCTCGGCATGGGCGAATCAACCGACCAGCGCATCGAGCTCCTGGGCCAGCTCCGCGAGGTCGGCCCGACCGAGGTGCCGCTGAACTTCCTGAACCCCCGGCCCGGAACCCCGCTCGGCGACCGCTCAGTGATGGAGCCCCTCGATGCGATCCGCTGGATCGCACTGTTCCGCCTCGCGCTCCCGGAGGTCATCCTGCGGTACGCGGGGGGCCGCGAAGTGACTCTCGGGGAGCTCCAGGCGATGGGCATGACCGCGGGCATCAACGCCCTCATCGTCGGGAACTACCTGACGACGCTCGGGCGCCAGCCGCTCCAGGACATCAAGATGCTCGCCGACCTCAAGATGCCCATCGGCGCCCTCTCCAAGGTGATCTAGATGTATTGCTCCGGGTGCGGGAGGCCGGAGTCGGAGTGCGACGGCGCCTGCCTGCGCCCCCTGGACATCCCGCGCTTCTGCTCCGAGTGCGCCCGCAAGCTGGACGTCCAGGTAACGCCCCAGGGCTACGAGGCCACCTGCCGCACCCACGGCGAACCGGCCCCTAAGCGCCTTTGAAGAGGTTTCCGTGCGGCCGGCCGCGCTCTAGACACCTCAAAGGTGTTTGGCGGCGAAAACTGGTGCGTGTACGGTCGATCTCGATCTCGACGATGACGCTCTACGGAGCGAGGAAGATCGGCATCCCGAGCGTGCTGAGGAGGCCCCCAGGAACCTCACGTGTTTCGATCCGGTAATAGCTCCCCAGCGGGTTGTCTGTGTCGGCGGCCGTTCCGGGAAACTCGTAGGTGAAATCGTCGGTGGTGATCGATACCGAGTTCACCTCCTCGCCGTCCCGGTAGATCACCAGGGTGTGCCCGATACCGTCGGTCACGTGCACGGTGAAGTCGGCGGTCTCCGAGGGGAGCGTGTCGCCGAAGATAGCCTCGTCGCCTCCTGCCGTCGCGCTGAACTCGATGGCCGGGCTAGCCGCCAGGCCCGAGGCTGCGACCCATACGTGTCCGGCGCGCACCGCGTCCCGCAGCGCCGGTCGAGAGAGTTCTTCGGCGTAAACCGCGGTTGCGGGGATGCCGTAGTTAGGCCCCAGCTTGTCGTCGGAACCTCCCGTCGGCGCGATGAAGTAGCCCTCGAGGAGCTTGTCTTCCCAGAAATCGATCGCCGAGTCGACGAACGGGTTCCACGTCCCGTCACGTCGCCGCGCGCCCTCGTTCACGACCTCGATCGCATCCACCTTCGAGTAATCGATCACGTCGTCGAGTTCCCACGCACACCCGCGACAGAGGTAATCGATCGGAGGGAGAGCCGTCGTCGGATGGTTGATCTGGAACAGGGCACCACGGGCAACCGACTTCTCCTGGATGTCGGCCATCGAGATGCCCTTGTAGCCGTGGCGGTACTCGACCATCCCGGGCGTCTCTCCGATGATCCCGGCGTGACCGAAATAGGTGATGACCTCGCGCCCCGGCCAGAAGATCAGATCGGGGTTATCACGCGCCGTCTGTCCCCACTCCGTCCAGTGCCGGTTGATCTGGTACTCGGTGATGGGCATGAAGTCGAGATCAGCGGCCCTGGCGAAGTCGACGAAGTCCTCCTGGCTCGGGCCGCTCAGGTTCGAGTGATAGGCGTGCATGTGGAAATCGCCGAAGTACCAACCGGGCCCGGGCCGAGCGACGTGATCCACGTCGACCGGGTCGGCCTTCGGGGGCTTGCGGACTGCGATCTTGCGGCACTTCACCTTGACCCTGTAGTCGGTGCCGGCGGGATCGATCGCTCCGACCCCGAGTTCGATGTGCCATCTGCCGGGGGCAATGGACGCGGGGATGTAATTGCGGGACGCCTTGTCGGCCCGGATCACAACCGGGGGCTGATCGGGTTTCTCATCACCGTCGAGGTCGTCGCTCCGTCCCTGCCGGCTTCCCGACCACCCGCGGAAACCCTTGTAG
>JAENWQ010000073.1 GCA_016649855.1 Actinomycetota bacterium
CCGCGCCCGGAACTCGGAGGGCGAGATGAGAGGATCAGCTTGAAGCGACGCTAGGACTGGCGAAGGTCAGACGCTACTAGTGCCGCCGCGCGGAAGTTCGTCGGTCACCTCAGGCCACCCTTAGAGGCTTGCCCTCATAGGTCCACCTGAAAGGCTTGGCGGACAGGTTGTAGTGCTCGATGAAGGCGACAACCTTGGCGACAAGATCCTCGACCGAAGAGAATTCACCGCGACGGACGAGTCGCCGGCCGAGGATCGAGAAGAACAACTCGACCTGGTTGAGCCATGACGCGTGGGTCGGGGTGTGGTGGATCACAAACCGGCCTGGACGACATGCGAGCCATCTCTTGGTTTCCCTAGAGACATGCGAGGAACCGTTGTCCAAGACGATGTGGAGGCTCAGGTCGAGCGGGGTGACGACATCGATCTCGTCCAGGAACTCGATGAACTCCTTCGAGCGGTTGCGCTCCTTGGTCTCGTGGATGACCTCACCGGTGTGCACGTCCAGCGCCGCGAACAGACACGTGGTGCCGTGGCGCCGGTATTCGAACTCCTTGCGCTCGGGGGTCCCGGAACGCACCGGCTTGGTGGGGTTCTTTCTTGACTTCGCCTGCATCTGAGACTTCTCATCGACCGATAGCACGAGCGCGTTGTCCGGCGGATCGAGATAGAGCCCGCAGACGTCGGCGGCTTTCTCCCAGAACTCCGGGTCTTTGGACGTGAGCCATGACTGCACCTGGTGGGGCTTTAGGTCTAAGTCGTCGAGGATGCGCCAGATCTGCGAGCGCGAGATCCCGATCTCATCGGCGAGGACGTCGGCTATCTGCTGTCCGCTCCAGTGGCTCGCGGGCTCGGGCGGGGTCTCAGTCACGGTCTTGATAATCTTGAGCCGCTGGTCGTGGTTGTAGACAAGGGGGCGTCCCGGACGGCGCTGGTCTTCAAGACCAGCGAGCCGTTGCTGTGCAAAGCGTGAACGCCACTTGCCTACGGTGTCGGCATCGACGTTCAGCCTGCGGGTGATCTCCTTGTTCGCGTGTCCCTCGGCTGCGAGCAAGACGATGCGAGCACGCTCCACCGCGCGCTGCTCACTGGTGCCTGCGCGAACGCGCGCGTGCAACTGCTCGCGCTCCTCGGTGCTGAGCGTGATGGTCGGCGGTGCAGGCATGGCGACCTCCCAGGCTACGGCCATTGGTCTCGACACCAGCCTGAGGGAGCCACAACCTAATCCGATGGATTTACGCGCAATTGCACTAGTACGTCCGGACTATGCGCCCATAGTCAGGAAAAGCTTGAAAATGGTCCCTGGGGGCCATTCCCCGCGGGGCCGCTACCGCGGATGATTCGTTTGAGGAGAAAAGCCCGATTTCGCATGACGGGGACCGGGCCGGTTTCTCCCCTGGTCGCAGTTGGAGCATGGAATGGAGGTAAGGATGAAGTCGCAGAAGGACGATGCGCTTCTTACGCCGGCCGAGGTAGCGGCTCTCTTCCGAGTCGACCCTAAGACCGTCACCCGCTGGGCCAAGGCGGGCAAGCTGTCGTCGATTCGTACGCTCGGCGGTCACCGTCGTTACCGTGCCGACGAAGTGAAGAAGTTCCTCGACGGGGCGCAGCAGGAGGCGTAATTCGGGGGGATGTGAAAAAGCGGACGCCTTCGGGCGTCCGCTTTGCCTTCACCCATGTTCATTCAGATCCCTTGGGAGTGGCGAGGGGCAGAATCGAACTGCCGACACCACGATTTTCAGTCGTGTGCTCTACCAACTGAGCTACCTCGCCCGAGGGCCCGGAGAATGTCCGGAGCGGCGTCAGGATAGCAACACCTGCGATGGGGGAGTGTTAGCCTTCGTCGTCCGAGCCCCAGTGGAGCAGCTAGGAGTGCTCATCTCCCTGTCAAGGAGAAGGTCGCCGGTTCAAATCCGGTCTGGGGCGCTTCCTATGTTGTGAAGTGCATCTTCGCGATGTCTTCGGGAGAAGCCTCACCATGAAGGCGCCCGTCGGCAACCGCTTTGAGGATCAATGGGGCCGGCGTGTCCGCGATCTCGGCGACATTCTCTGGGAGCGGGACGATGATCTCGAGAACCCCGGACTCCCACTTACCCGGGCGTGCTCCGAGGTTCTTGAGCAGGTCCACCATTGGCTGGTTCTCTCCGAGCGTCCACGCCCGGAAGGAGCGGATGCCGCGTTCCACCGCCGAGGCGGTTGCGAGCATCAACAGCGTGGTTCCTATCCCACGATTCTGGAAGGGATCGATAACGGTGACCGCCGCCTCGGCCACCGTCGGGTCGTCGGCGGCCCTAACCCAGCGTGCGACCCCGACCCCTCTGAGATCGTCACCGGGCAGGTACGCGATCCACGCGAAATGGTCCACGTAGTCGATCTTGGTGAGGTAGTCGAGTTGCTTCTCGGTTAGCCGGTCGATCTGGTGGAAGAAGCGCCGGTAACGGGATTCCGGCGAAAGTTCGCTGAATCCCCGTTTGATCAGCTCCTTGTCCTCCGGACGGAGCACCCGGAACGCGACCCGTGTCCCGTCGGCCAGTTCGGCCTCGAGCTCATCGGGGACTCCCCGCTCGCTTTGCGCCATGCCAACATCATCCCAAAGCTCGGAAGGTAGGGCTCGGATAGCTCGACTAGCCCGACCTCTTCAGCTTCCCGTGTTGTTTCGCGTAGCGCTCGCCCCATTGGAAGACCGCCATCCCTAATGGGATGGTTAAGACGCCGATCGCGAACAGTGGCACGATCTCGTCCCACATCTGGGACACGCCGTGGCCTTCGAGGATCGCGTTCCTGATCCCCTCCAGCGCGTAGGTCGCAGGCGAGATCGTGGCGAGCCACTGCATCGGCTCCGGCAGCACGCTGACCGGGTAGTAGATGCCCGATACGACGAGCAGCATGCCCTGGGCGATGAAGCCGAGCTGAGCCCCCTTCTCGGGAGAGATCAACGGCAACACCGCGGTCATCATGCCGAGTCCCATGAACGAGATCGACGCGACGGCGAGGACCACCATCGCGGCCACGAAGTCGGCGTTCGGCATCGTCAGGTTGAAGAAGACCGCGATGACCGCGAACAGCAAGGCCGACCGGATCACCCCGTAGATCACCGCGAAGACACCCATGCCCCCGAGGTGCACGATGCGGGACAGAGGAGCCATGAACGTGTACTCGATCGTCCCCTCCCACCGTTCCCAGGCAACGGTCTCGGTGAGGATCTCGAAGATGATGCCGAGATAGGACCAGATCACCCCGCCGACCAGAAGGATGGTGGCCTGACGGTTGACGTCGATGTTCGCACCCGAGGCCTCGACGCCCTTCGCGATGAAGACGATCGTCAGCGTGTTCGCGACCGTCCAGAGGAAGAACGCAAACTCCCACACCCAGTACCTTCTCGTGAGGTAGACGTTGCGCTCGACGACGCCGTAAAGCCCGATCAGCTCGGCGCGCAAGGTAGAGGCTGCACCTTTCATGTCTCGCCGCCCTCTTCTTCCTCCTCCTCCTCGAAGCTCTTCCCCGTCGCTGCGAAGAACGCCTCCTCAAGGGTTACCGATGAGTACCGCTTCTTAAGGTCGTCCGCGGGCTCGAGGACCAGCAGCCGCCCTTGATCGAGGATGCCGACCCTGTCGGCGAGCTTCTCGGCCTCGTTCATGTCATGCGTGCAGAGGACCACGGTGGCGTCGTGCTCGAACCTGACCTTCGCGATGAAGTCCTGTACCTCGAGCTTGGAGCGTGGGTCCAGTCCGGTCGTCGGCTCATCGAGCAGAAGGAGCACCGGCGAGGTGAGCAGCGCCCGAGCCAGCGCGACCTTCTGTTGCATCCCCCGGCTGAGGTGTTCCATGGAGTCGTTCAGGCGGTCCTTCGGGAACCCGACGCGGTCAAGGATCTCGGGGATCGAATGCTTGGTCTCGGCGGCCCTCATCCCGTAGAACCGGGCGGCGTAGTTGAGGTTCTCGTTGGCCGACATCTTCTTGAAGAACGACGCCTCGACAGAAACTCGGTTCACGAGCCGGCGGACGTTCCTGGACTCGGAGAACACATCGAAGCCGAAGATGCGCGCGCTGCCCCCATCGCTGATCAGCGTGGACAGCAACCGAACCAGGGTCGACTCGTCTGGAGGCGCGGCCCGAACCGTCGCTCCCGCCCGCTCTTGCGGAAGCGCTTGGTCAGGTCGATCACCTCGACCGCGGGCGCGCCGGGCGAGACCTTGGTCAGATAGTGGTTGCGTGGTTCGGTGAGTGGCAAAGAACGTCCCTTGGTAGTCGCGACGTTTCTTTGTCTCACGCCCCGGCAGATGAAGTCGTCACCTCGGCGAAGGTGCACTAGTGAGTAGCCCCAACGGGATTTGAACCCGTGTTACCGCCTTGAAAGGGCAGCGTCCTAGGCCAGGCTAGACGATGGGGCCGGGAGAACCAGGCTACAGCACAGGCTGCTGCGGGAGGTCACGCGATCGTTGCCGGGGATATCGTCCTAGCCATGAACGCAACAGACGTCCGCAAGATCCCGGGGACCTCGAGGCGGGAAGCCGCCGAGCTGGCCGCGGCCGAGAACGCCGCGTTCATCGCCGGACTGGGCGCGCTGGCACCCGACGCCTGGAGCGGAAGCACCGACTGCGACCCCTGGACGGTGAAGGACATCGCGTCTCACGTGCTCGGATGGGGGGAGGCCGGGATGTCGTGGCGCGAGTTCCGTCATCAGATGGCCGGTGCGGTCAAAGGATGGCGCGCGCACGGGAACCCGGTCCATGCGCAGAACCAGTTGCAGGTCGAGGACCGGAAGGATCTATCTCCGGACGAGCTGATCGCGCGGCTCGAGGTCGGCTTACCTGCGCTGCTCCGGTTGCGCCAACGACTCAGCCTTCCAGGCCGGTTGGTGCCGCTCTACAACCCCCTGTTCGGTTTGACCACGCTTGGTTTCGCGATGGACACGATCTTCACCCGCGATGTGTTCGTTCATCGGATCGACATAGCCCGGTCGGCCGGAACAGAGTTCTATGCCGGTCCCCATGACCGGCGTGTGTTCGAGGACTGCTTGAGACACTGGGCGAAGAAGTCGAGCGCGAACCTCAGATTCGAACTCGACGGTCCTCTCTCCGGCCACTACGCAACCGGCTCTGCTCCGGCCGCGGTCGTGCGCGGCACCGGAGTCGATCTCGTGCGCGTGCTCGCCGGCCGGCTCGAGCCAGAGCGAATGGAGATCGAGGGCGAGAAGGAACGAGCGGTTGCTTGGTTGCGCGTCCCCTGTCCGTTCTGACGGACCCCGATGTATGTTCTCGGCAAAGATGAGGGGGTTGCGTGTCCGTAATCGAGGTTCGAGGACTTCGTAAGGATTATCGCCGCCTGCGCGGTGGAAAGACGGTCGCGTTGTCGGGACTCGACCTGGATGTGCCTGCTGGTGGCGTCTACGGTTTCCTAGGTCCCAACGGGTCCGGGAAGACCACGACCGTTCGCTGTCTGCTCGGGCTGATCAGTCCCACCGGCGGCGAGATGCGCTTGCTGGGGGCAGACCCTCGTTCCGATCTCCGGAAGGTGATCGCGCGAGTGGGTGCGATCGTCGAGACGCCCGCGATGTTCCCCGGCTTCTCGGCCCGCCGCAACCTCGAGATCCTCGCGCGTATCGAGGACATCGAGAAGACACGCATCGACGAGGTCCTCGAGACCGTGGATCTGCGCGACCGCGCCAAAGACAGGGTCAAGAACTATTCGCTCGGGATGAAGCAGCGTCTGGGCATCGCAGCCGCGTTGCTCAAAGATCCCGAACTCCTGATCCTCGACGAACCTGCCAACGGTCTGGACCCGGCCGGCATCAAAGAGGTGCGCGAGCTCCTCCGACGTCTGGGCGGTGAAGGCAAGACGGTGTTCATCTCGAGCCACATCCTGTCAGAGGTCCGTCAGACGTGCGATCACGTGGCGATCCTGGCCCGAGGCCGGTGCGTCGCGGAAGGAGCCGTTGCAGACGTGCTGAGCTCCCAGCGTGCCGCCGGGATCACCGCACGGGTCGGGGATCTGCCGGCCGCGTTGACCACGCTCGAAGGAGCCGGCATCGAGGCTCGGATAGAGGACGACGCTCTCAAGGTGGCCCTTCCTCCTTTGGAAGGAGCGCGCGTCACGAAGATTCTGGCCGACGCCGGTCTCTATGTGAGCGAGCTGCGCCCGGACGAGGTCGACCTCGAGACCGTCTTCCTCGAGCTCACCGGGGAGCCGGAGTCGTGATCGCCGCCGAGCTCCTTCGGTTCCGTTCGAGGCGACTCGTCAAGTGGATGACGATCTTCGCGGCGCTTGGGATCGCCTTCTCGGGCTTCCTCGTGTTCATCAACTCCCGAGCCGAGGGCCCGGGGGCGTTGTCCGACGACGCCATCAGGGAGACGCCTATCTACGAAGACTGTGCCTCCGGCAACTTCGGTGACCCGCCTCCGGGGGCCGGGACCCTCGAGGAGTTCTGCCTGGACATCGCTCGTCAGAACTCGTTCATCGAGGACAAGCGCTTCCAGGCGTCGGAGATGGAAGGGATCATCATGGGCATGACGGTTCCGCTGGCGATGCTCGCCCTGTTCCTGGGGGCCTCCTTCGTCGGTGCCGAATGGCAGAAGGGCACCATGACGACGACGCTTACCTGGGAGAACCGTCGGTGGGTCATCTTCGGTGCCAAGGCGCTCGCGGTGATCGCCGGGACGGTCGCGTTGTTCGTACTGCTGCAAGGCTTCCTGGCGCTCGTTCTTCTTCCGTCCGCGCTCTTCCGCGGAACCACAGAGGGCATCGACGCGACGTGGTGGAAGGACACCGCCGTGACATTCGCGCGCTGCGCCGCGGTTACCGCGATAGCGGGTGTGGTCGGGATGAGTCTGGCCTCGCTCGGTCGTAACACCGCGGCCGCGCTCGGGATCGCGTTCGGATACATGGTCGTACTGGAGAACCTGATCCGCGCCCTCAAGCCGCAGTGGCAGCAATGGTTGGTGGTCGACAACGTCGGAGCGTTCGTAACCGACGACACCTCCCCGTTCCCAGGCATGCTCCACTCGGCAGCGTCCGCCGGTGTCCTGGTGCTCGCTTACTCCGTGGCCATGGCGGCGATCGCCTACGGGTTCTTCCGGACCCGGGATGTGACCTAGCGCCGAGCGCTACGGTCGCGGCAACTCCGAGGTGTCGACCACTTCGAAGTTGCGACCCTCGACCTGCGACAGCGTATGGAGAGCGTCGTTGTCCCAATGCTTGTTCGGTTCTCCTGAGATGTACCAGTCGGATCCGTTGTCGGCGACGATCATCCCGTACTGTTTGAGCGCCTTGAGGACTATCCTTGCCTGGCGGGGGAACCCCGAGATATCGAAGCTCTTCTTGAGCCTGAACCTCTGACCCATCGCAGGGAGATCGTGGTTCCTCTTGTCGGACGCGAAGTGGCGCGCGGGGTAGATGAACGCCCGGCGCGTGTCTTCGACGGTGAACCTCAACGCGTGATCGATGCGGCCACGCTTGACGTCCGCGTACCTCACGAGCCCGGGAAGGATAGGGAGCCCGGCCGCGTCGGCCGACGTCCATCCCCTCGGCCGGAGGTCGTTGGAATCGAGATCCCAGATCGCGCCCGAGCCGGCCTTCCATCTCGCGCCCCCATCCCGGGGGCGAGCGTTGAATAGCTCGTAGAGCTTGCAGCTCTGCCGGTCGACGACGATGACGTGACGGTCGCCACCCGATCGCCGGCCCCCTTCGATCGGAACGTCCTTGGGGATCGGGTACGGACCCTTGTCCGACTCACCTTTGTAGTTGAAGGACACCGGCACCTTCTTCTGCGAACCCGGGACGGTCACGAACGGGATGCCGATCGGTCCCCCGTCGTACTTACCGGACCCGAAGTCGGGATGCAGGCCGGTACCGAGCCCCGCGGACCTGACTATCTTCCGGGAGTTACCGAGGACGGGGAGACCCGTCACCTTGAGGTTCCAATGGTTGTCCTCGGGGAACACCGAGCATCTCGGTGCGCTCGGGATCAGTCCTCCGGTGGCAGAGGGGGCCGGGATCAACCCCACGAGGAGGGCACCCAGGAGGATGCCCCACGTCTTTCGGGTTATTCGAGCCCCCTCAGCGGCTGGAGCTTGGTCCATTCCCATTCCTTCATTATCGGGTAGTCGTAGAGGCTGCCGCCCATGGCCTTCTTCTTGACCGCGGCCGCCACGAATGCCCTCACCTCGGCCTTGGTCGCGCTTCCGGCGAGGCCCCCGATGACGTGTATGGGAACGGTCTCGTCGTCGAGCATGTCGCGGATGATCTGGATGTTGCGCTTGGTGTACCGGAGCACGCCCTCGTAGCCGCTTGTCCGGTAGGTGTAGTAGCCCATCGGGAGGAATACGTCGTAGTACTCGTAGAGGGAGGCGTATGGGAAGAACGGCCAGTACAACTGCCCGGCCGGGTCCGGGATGATCGCGCCCAACGGATAGTCGTCACCGACGAACCTGCGGATCTTCTCGGACAACGAGATCGCTCGCCGGTTGCGGGTGGTGATGTCGTCGACCTCCGTTGATTCGATGTCGAGGGCGAAGGAATCGAACCGCTCGCCCGAGGGTGATTCGAACTCGATCGCGGCCTCGGAACGCTTGAGATCCTTACGGATGTTCTTGAACGACGGGAGGTACCAGGCAACCACGTCCATATCCCTCGCGTGGGCCGCCTCGATCAGCCGGCCCATCTCCTTGGGTTTGAAGATGGTGAACCGCTGAGAGAAGTTCGAGGTCTCGACGTAGATCGTCCGGGTGTCGTGCTCCCACATCTCCTCGACTGCAGCCTCGGGGGAACGCCACGGCCGAGCGTTGAACATGTCGAGCCAGGTCCCCAGGCCCTCGTACGCGGCGATCTCTGCGGGCCCTGCCCCTGACGTCCGTTCGCGATGTTTGCCGGCGCGGTCCCCGAGCTTGCTCGAACCGAAGGCCCCAACCGCGAGTGGTAGCGACAGGAGGAGGCCCGTCGCGACGAACAGAGATGTGAGCTTGCGATCGCGCATGGCCGCCGTTTCTATCGCCGTGTGTGCCTGAAGGGTGCAGGTTAGTGACAAACGGGCGAAATGACCGTACGTAAGTTAGGCAGTATGGGCCTGGGCCCGCCAGCTTCAGTGCTCGTTCTGCGAACGCTCGCTCCGGTTCCGGGCCCGATGGACGGCTCGGTTTCTCTTGGACTCTTCGGCCGCGGCTCTCTTGTCTTGCTTCCTCTCTAGCCACGCGAGCTCACTCTGCAACTTCTCGTAGCTCTCGAAGCGCTCCTTCGGAAGGGCTCCACCTTCGATCGCTGCTTTCACAGCGCAACCGGGTTCGGAGCTGTGGGAGCAATCTCCGAATCGACAGGAGTCTGCGAGCTCGACGATGTCTCCGAACGTCTGCTCGAGGCCCTCCTCGACGTCCCACAGCTGTAGCTCGCGGATCCCCGGGGAATCGATGATCACCCCGCCTTCGGACAGCACGATCAGCTCGCGGTACGTCGTGGTGTGGCGGCCTCTTCCGTCGGCCCGGATCTCGTTGACTAGCTGCCGCTCCTCGCCGATCAAGCTGTTGACGAGAGTGGATTTTCCGACCCCCGACGACCCGAGCAGGACGGCGGTGATTCCCGCTGAGAGATGAGCCCTGACCTCCTCGATCCCTTCTCCGGTCACGTTGCTGACTGCGTGTACGGGTACTCCGATCGCCACCGCCTCCGCCTCCGCGATGCACTCCGCAGCGTCCTCCGCGATGTCGGACTTCGTCAGCACGACGACGGGACGTGAACCGCTCGCGTACGCGGTCGTGAGGTAGCGCTCGAGCCGCCTGACGTTGAAGTCCTCGTTCAGCGAGCTCACGAGGAAGACGATGTCTACGTTCGCCGCCAGGACCTGTTCCTCGACCTCGTCTCCGGCCACCTTGCGCGAGAAGTGCGATCGCCGCGGCAACACGGCATGGATCACTCCGCTTTGTTCCCGGCCCCCGGAAACGGCGACCCAATCGCCGACCGCGGGGAGGTCACCGCTGCCGCGGGCATGGTGAAGGAGCGACCCGCTGCACGAAGCGGTGAGGTCGCCCTTCTCAGACATGAGGTTGTACGAGCCGCGGTGTTGGACCGAGACCCGAGCAGGCTCGTAGCCGTGGTCACGATGTTCAGAAAAAGCCTCGTCGAAGGTGGAGTTCCACCCCAGGGCGACGAGGTCTGTAGCCTCGTTCAATCCGGATCCTTTCGCTGTGCGTAGGCGCGCCGCGGGCGCGGCAGCGACGTAACAGGAGCGAGCGATCTAGGCGATGTGACGACGGCACCCAAGGGGCGCCGATACGGCTGAGCTAGACCGCTCGGCCTTCAGGTCCTCTCGTCATCATCCATCGCCTCCCGGGATCGGGGTACAGGAACGTCAAGCGCCAGTAGTCTAACGGTTCGAGGGCGGATGTGGAAGAGGATCCTCGCGTTCCTTGCGGGCATCGCTATCATCGTCCCGTTGACATTCGGGTCGGAGATTCAGTCGAGCAGTTGGGTAGTTGATGTTCAAACGGTCAATCGAGTTGTCCCACGGAAGGTCGCCTTTCGCATCTCGCGTTTCGGTCACTCTTCTCTTGAGCCTCGTATCACTCTGCGCGAGCGTCTCTCTGTCGCCCGAGAGCGCAACGGGAGCTCCTCACAAGCCGAACCGGCCCCCCAACATCCTGCTGGTGGTTGCCGACGATCAGCCTCTTGGTGCCATGGAGGTGATGACCGAGACCAGGCGGTGGTTGAGGCGCAACGGCACGAAG
>JAENWQ010000020.1 GCA_016649855.1 Actinomycetota bacterium
GAGGGGCGCTGGCCGGCGGACTTCTCGCTTCGGTCCTCGCCGTTCTCTCGATCCGTTACCGCGTCGACCAGATCATCGCCGGGACCGTGCTCAACATCTTCGCTCTTGGGATAACGAGCTACCTGACAGCGCGCGTGCTCGTCGAGTATCAGAACCTCAACAATCCGGGAACGTTCAAGCAGGTCTCCATCCCCCTGCTGTCCAAGATCCCCTTGATAGGCCCCCTCCTGTTTCGCAACAACATCTTCGTGTACCTCGCGTTCATCCTCGTCGCGGCGGTGTGGTTCGGTCTGAACAAGACGCGCTGGGGGCTGCGGGTGCGAGCGGTCGGTGAGCACCCCAAGGCCGCCGACACGGTGGGGATCAACGTCCAGAAGGTTCGCTACCGCAACGTGGTGATGGGAGGCGTCGTGGCCGGGATCGCCGGTGCCTACCTCACCCTCGGATCGGTCGGCCGCTTCGACGAGAACATGACCGCCGGCAAAGGCTTCATCGCGCTGGCGGCGATGCTCTTCGGGCGCTACAACCCCGTGGGCGCCTTCGGGGCCGCGCTGGTCTTCGGCTTCGCCGAATCGCTCCAGAACAAGCTGGCGATCCTCAACGTGGGCATCCCCTCGGAGCTGCTTGCCATGGCCCCCTATCTAGCGACCCTCCTCGTGGTCGCAGGCGTGGTCGGACGAACCCGGGTCCCGGCCGCCGACGGCGTCCCCTACGTCAAGGAATAGGCTCCACGGGTGGCACTGTCGGACCATTCACTTTTCGTTTTGCGTCCCGCCGAAGTGGGCCGCTCAGTTCCGTGAGAGGACTAGACGATGACCGAAGCGGTTAACTGGACCGAGCTGCGGCGCGAGGCAGCCGAGGCCGCGAGGCGCGCCTACGCCCCGTACTCGGGACTGCGGGTCGGAGCCGCCGCGCTGTTGGACGACGGCGAGATCATCACGGGATGCAACGTCGAGAATGCGTCCTTCGGGCTGACTCTGTGCGCCGAGTGCGGGCTCGTCTCGAACCTCTACGACTCCGGTGGCGGGCAGATGCTCGCGATAAGCGTGGTCGCGGGAGATGGTGATCCGCTGATGCCGTGCGGGAGATGCCGCCAGATCCTCATCGAGATCGGGGGTCCCGAGCTTAAGGTGGACTCCGACGATGGACCGCGCCGTCTGGACTCTCTCCTGCCGGGTGCGTACACCGAAGCCGACCTCAACGAAAGAAAAGACTGAGAACCGTTGGACGCCGTCGATGTCATCCGAACCAAGCGCGACGGCGCACGTCTGAGCGACGAACAGATCAAGTGGTTCATCCAGGCCTACACGGACGGTGACACGGTCGCCGACGAGCAGGCCGCTGCGCTCCTCATGGCGATCGTCTGGCGCGGGATGGAACCGGATGAGCTCTTCACCTGGACCCAGGCGATGCTCGATTCAGGAGAGATCGTCGACCTCTCCGCGGTAGATCGGCCGACGGCGGACAAACATTCGACCGGAGGTGTAGGCGACAAGGTCTCACTCCCCCTGGCGCCGATCATCGCTGCCTGCGGCGCCTGTGACCCCATGATGTCGGGACGGGGACTGGGGCACACGGGAGGCACGCTCGACAAGCTCGAATCGATCCCAGGGTTCAGGGTCGATCTTTCGAAAGCAGAAGTTGTAGGCATCCTTCAGGACGTCGGGTGCGTCATCTATTCCTCATCCCCGAACGTCGCCCCGGCCGACCGCAAGCTGTACGCATTGAGGGACGTGACGGGCACGGTGGAGTCGATCCCACTGATCGCGTCGTCGATCATGTCGAAGAAGATCGCGGAAGGTGGGGATGCTCTGGTACTCGATGTGAAGGTGGGCTCGGGAGCCTTCCTCCCGGAGATCTCGATGGCACGGGAACTCGCCGAGACCATGGTTCGGATCGGCGAAGCCCACGGGGTGAAGACCACGGCGATGCTCACCGACATGGAGATCCCTCTGGGACGTACCGCGGGGAACGCGCTCGAGGTCACCGAATCCGTAGAGATGCTCCAGGGCAAGGGTCCCTCCGACCTCGAGGAGATCACCTTCGCCCTGGCCGACGAGATGCTCGCTCTGTGCGGAGTGAAGGCAGACCCGAGAGAAACCATCGCCAACGGGACGGCCCTCGAGAAGTGGCGGGAGATGGTGGGGGCTCAGGGCGGGGACCCCGACGCCGCTCTCCCGGAGGCCTCCGAGCGCAAGACGATCCCGGCGCCACGATCCGGCTTCATGACCAAGCTCGATGCCCGTGGGGTGGGGATCGCAGCGTGGAGGCTCGGCGCGGGCAGATCCCAGAAAGGGGACCCGGTCGATCATGGCGCAGGCATCGTGTGCCTGGCCAAGCCCGGCGATGAGCTCGACGAAGGGCAACCCCTGCTCGAACTCCACACGTCGGATCCCGCGCACTTCGAGGGCGCCGAGGCAGCACTCGACGGAGCTTTCGAGATCGGAGACGAGGCACCCGAACCGCGCCCGATCATCCTCGAGCGGATAACTCCTTGACGTCTCCGCAGGCCCCCGTTGAGTCGGTGATCGAGAAGGCGACCGGCCGGTCGGACTGGCGCGTGGCCGTGGTGCTCGGATCGGGGCTGTCCGATCTCGCCGCCTCGCTCGTCGCCGCCGACCCGATCCCCTTCTCGCACATCGAGGGGATGCCTTCATCCGGGGTCCCCGGCCACGCCGGTGCGCTCTTCGCCGGCGACGTGGGTGATACCCCCACCCTCATCTTCGCGGGCCGGGTCCATCTCTACGAGGGCCGCGACATGACCGAGGTCACCTATCCGGTACGTGCGGCCATCGGCGCGGGGTGCGAGGTCGTCGTCCTCACCAATGCAGCCGGGGGCATCGATCCCTCGCTCGAGGTCGGAGCGCCCTGTCTGATCTCGGATCACCTCAACCTCACCGGTCGAACCCCATTGTTCGGTCCCAACGATGACTCGGCCGGACCTCGCTTCCTGGATCTCAGCGACGTCTACGACAAAGAGTTGAGAACACTCGCGAAGGATCTCGATCGCGGATTGGATGAGGGTGTCTACGCGGGCTTATTGGGGCCCACCTATGAGACTCCGGCGGAAGTGCGGATGCTACGGGCTCTCGGTGCCGACCTCGTCGGGATGTCGACGGTGAACGAAGCGATCGCCGCGCGCTACCTGAAGACCAGGGTGCTCGGCATCTCGGTGGTGAGCAACCTCGCCGCCGGCCTATCCCCCACGCCGCTGTCGCACGAGGAGGTTTCCGCCGCGGGCCAGAAGGCTGCGGCGCGCCTCGAGAGCTTGCTACGCGGCATCCTCGTCAAGCTGTAGCTGTAGTCCCGACCCCATTCACACGCTGGCGATAGGGATGCCCAGAGATTCTGCTGCCCGATTGAGTCGCACGTCGAAGCTGGCCAGCCGGATCTCCAATCCCCGGCCCCTCAGGTATTCGATCGAGGCGAGGTGCAGGGCGTCCAGGGTGCGTACCGGTGGGGTGAACGGGTCGAGAGCGCGCCCGAGCACCAAAGGTGAGAGTTCCAGCAGCGCGAGGCGAGAAAGGAGCTCGCGGGCTGGCTCCTCGTGGGTGCTCGAAACCCTCAGCGCATGGACCCGGACCATAGTTTCGTATTCCGTGAGTCTGCTGGAAACCAGTGGTTGGGACCAGAACGCCTCGGATGGCTTGCGATCTTCGGCGAGAAGATGGGCGAGCACAACGGAGGTGTCCACGTAGATCAACGTTCGGACCGGTCTCCGTCGAGATCCTCAAGGATCCGCTTTAGGGGCCCGACGGGAGGTGGCGCCTTGACCGGGCCGGGTGGGCGCAATGGAGGGGTGAGCAGGCCAACTCGAACCGCCTCGGCGAGGAGCGCGTCGGGCAATAGACCGGCGCGGGTCTCACGGGGCGGCACCAGCTCGGCGACAACTCGATCCCGGTCCGAGATGAGGATGGTTTCGCCCCCGGCGGCCAGGCGAACGTACTCGCTGAGCTTGTTCTTGAGGATCTTCAACCCGACGGATCTCACTCGGATAAGGTAGCCTCTGGTAGCTACCTTGTCAATTGGGCCACCTCACAATCGGACTTAAGGGGCGTACCGGATTTCGATCGCCCGACGCAAGGAGTGCAAGAGGGTAGGGCTACCGGCCCTTCGGGTGCCACACGGTCTTCATGTCCATGAAGGCCGTCACTTCGTGGGGGCCGCGGACATCGCTTGCCGTGATCACGCGCTTCACGTTCTCGGCGGCCGCTGCCTCAACTTCGGTTCGCTGGTCGCCCGTCACTCCCGTGATGTCGATGGCATCAACGTCGAGGTGGGAGGCGAGGACGGGGACCAATTCGTTCTTGTGGCCGGTCAGGATGTTGACCACGCCACCGGGCACGTCGGCTGTCGCAAGGCACTCCGCAAGCGCGATCGCCGGAAGGGGATAGCGCTCCGATGCAAGCACGATCGACGCATTGCCGCCGCACATCGCGGGAGCGATCCGGGAGCAGAGCGCGGTGAGAGAAGGCTCCTCCGAGGCAACGATGCCGACCACCCCGGTCGGCTCGGGCGCCGTGATGTTGAAGTAAGGACCGGCGACCGGATTGAGACCCCCCATCACCTGGGTGATCTTGTCGGTCCATCCCGCGTAGTAGACGAAGGTGTCGATCGCGGCGTCTACTTGCTCAGAGGCGTCGCCCTCGACGCGCGCGACCTCTGCTTCGAGATCGCCGCGGCGCGTCTCCATCATCTCCGCGACCCGGTAGAGCACCTGTCCCCTGTTGTACGCGGTCGCAGCGGCCCAACCGGGCCATGCCTTGCGCGCCGCCTTAACCGCATCTCGGATGTCTTTGCGAGACGCCCGCGCAGCGTTGGCGAGGAACTCGCCGCCGGCACCGGTCACCTCATAGGAACGCCCCGACTCGGAACGAGGGAAGTCACCCCCGAGATAGAGCTTGTACGTCTTTAGGACCTCAACCCTCTCGGTCACGGCGCCACCAGCTTCACGTAGGCCTCGAGGCCATGCCTGCCGCCCTCTCGGCCGAAGCCCGATTCCTTGAAGCCGCCGAACGGGCTCGCCGGGTCGAAGCGGTTGAAGGTGTTGGCCCATACGACTCCTGCACGCAGACGATCTGCCATCCAGAGGATTCGGGAACCCTTCTCGGTCCAGATTCCTGCCGACAACCCGTAGGGCGTGTTGTTGGCCTTCTCGACGGCCTCGTCCTCGGTCCGGAAGGTCATCACCGACAGCACCGGGCCGAAGATCTCCTCCTGGGCGATGCGGTGTGATTGCGAGACGCCGGTGAAGATCGTGGGAGGGAACCAGAACCCGCGCTCGGGGATGTCGCACGCGGGCTGGAATAGCTCGGCCCCCTCTTCGACACCCACTCCGACCAGCCGCTTGATCTTGTCGAGCTGGGCGCGTGAGTTGATCGCGCCGATGTCGGTGTTCTTGTCGAGAGGATCACCGAGCCGGAGGGTCGCGAGTCTCCGCTTCAGCTTGTCGAGAAGGTGCTCGGCGACCGACTCCTGAACCAGGAGGCGCGATCCGGCGCAGCAGACCTGGCCCTGGTTGAAGAAGATCCCGTTGACGATGCCCTCGACCGCCTGATCGAGCGGGGCGTCCTCGAAGATGACGTTGGCCGCCTTGCCTCCGAGCTCGAGCGTGAGCTTCTTGTGGGTACCGGCGAGCTCCCGCTGGATCATCTTGCCGACCTCGGTAGAGCCCGTGAACGCGACCTTGTCGACATCGGGGTGCTTGACGAGAGCCGCCCCGGTAGCGCCCGCGCCGTTGATGATGTTCACGACCCCCGGCGGAAGACCGACCTGCTCGCAGATCTCCGCGAACATCAGCGCGGTGAGAGGAGTCGTCTCGGCGGGCTTGAGCACGACCGTGTTGCCGGTCGCGATCGCCGGCGCGATCTTCCACGCCAGCATCAGCATCGGGAAGTTCCACGGGATCACCTGGGCGGCAACCCCCAGAGGTTCCGCGCGACGGCCGGGGAACGCGTACTCGAGCTTGTCCGCCCAACCTGCGTAATAGAAGAAGTGGGCCGCGGCGAGCGGGATATCGATATCCCGGCTTTCCTTGATCGGCTTTCCACCGTTCATCGTTTCGAGCACCGCCATCTCGCGGGCGCGCTCTTGGATCACCCGCGCGATCCGGTACACGAACTTCGCGCGGTCGCCCGGTGCCATCGATGACCAGGTTCCGAACGCCTTCCGTGCGGCGGATACGGCCTTGTCGACGTCACTCTCGTCGGCCACCGGGACCGCGGAGAGAACCTCCTCGGTCGCCGGGTTGATCGTTTTGAAGTACTCATTCGAGTTCGGCTCAACGAACTCGCCGCCGATGTAATTGCCGTAGGTGTCCTTGACCGACACGATCTCGGTCGCTTCGGGCGCCGGTGCGTACTCCCATTTAGTCATGATCTCAATCCAGTGTGTAGCGATCGGGGTCCGAATAGAACCCGGTCTTCTGTTTGTCTATCTGCATCAACAGATCGTTGACGAGTGAAGATGCGCCGATCCTGAATCGATCCGGCGTCAGCCACTCGTCACCGAGCGTCTCGTGCACGATCACAAGGTACCTAATGGCGTCTTTGGCGCTCCGGATCCCTCCCGCCACCTTGAGACCGACGGCGGTGCCGGTGGCGTCCTGGAAATCACGGATCGCCTCGGCCATCACCAGCGCGGTGGGAAGCGTCGACGCCGGCGAGATCTTGCCCGTGGAGGTCTTGATCGTGTGAGTGCCGGCGGCCATCGCGATGAGCGACGCGCGCCGGATGCGGTCGTAAGAGCCCAGTTCGCCGGTCTCGAGGATCGTCTTCACGTGTGCGCCGCCCGCAACCTCGACCGACCTGGAGACCTCCTCGAAGACCATCTCGTCGTCGCCGGCGAGGAACGCCCCCCTGCTGATCACGATGTCGATCTCGTCGGCGCCATCGGCGATCGCTCGCTCGATCTCCTCGAGCCTGAGGTCGAGAGGCGACTGGCCGGACGGGAAGGCAGCGGCGACCGAGGCGACCTTGACGGTGGAACCGGCGAGCGCCTCTTTAGCCGCCTTGACGAGCCGCGGGTAGACGCACAGGGCGGCCACCGAGGGGATCTCGGGGTTGCCCGGCGCGGGCCTCATCGCCTTGGACGCGAGCTGACGGATCTTCCCGGGTGAGTCCTGGCCCTCGAGGCTGGTCAGGTCGCAGCAGCGGATCGCGAGCTCGAGCGCCCACATCTTGGAGTCTTTCTTTATCGACCGCGTCGAGAGAGCCGCGGCACGCGCTTCTGCTCCGACCGCGTCGACCGAACCCCCGAGTCGATCGGCCAGTCCCAGCGAATGCTCTTTGGTCGGCGTCGTCATCGACGCGCTCCTTCTGCTAGTGCCCGCCTTCTAGTGTCCGCCCAGTAGAGGCAGGCTGATGCGCTTCGCCGAGCGCGGCTTCGGAGGCAGGATGTTGGCCAGCTCCTTCGCGGCACCATCGAGCGCCTCGGCCGCCTCGCAATCCGGGTGCTGCAACACGATCGGCGCCCCGATGTCCGCGAACTGCGTCAGTCGTGGCTCGATCGGGATCTGTCCCAATAGAGGAACGTTAAGAGTGGTCGCGAGATTCCGGCCCCCGCCCGACCCGAAGATGTTGTAGACCTTGCCGTCGTCACCCCGGAAGAAGGACATGTTCTCGACCACGCCGGCGACGCTCAGACCCGTCTTCTCGGCCATGAAGCCGGCGCGCTGGGCGACCTTCTCGGCCACCTGCTGCGGGGTCGTGACGACGACCATCGAAGCCCCGGGGAGGAATTGCGCGATCGAGATCGACACGTCACCGGTGCCGGGAGGGAGATCGACAAGGAGGTAGTCGGGCTCATCCCAGTGAACGTCCTCGAGGAACTGTTGGAGTGCCTTGTGAAGCATCGGACCGCGCCACACCACCGGGTTGTCTTCGGTGGTGAACAGGCCGATCGAGACGATCTTCACCCCGAACATCTCGGGCGGGATGATCATGTCCTCGACCACCTTCGGTTTCTCGTGGATCCCCAGCATCCGCGGGATCGAGAACCCCCAGACATCGGCATCGAGCAGCCCCACCGAATGCCCCTGCTTGACCAGCGAAGCCGCGATGTTGACCGTGGTGGTCGACTTCCCGACCCCACCCTTGCCGGACCCGATCGCGATGACCTGCGTGTGCGTGTCGGACCGACCGAGCAACCCCGGGGTGTCCTTCTTGACGCTGCCGACCATGGCGGCGCGCTCCTGCTCGGTCAACTGGGTGGTTGCGACCTTGACCTCGGTAACGTCGGGGAAGACGCCGATCAACTTGGACGGGATGACCTCGTTGAAGTACTTGGGAAGGTGCGGTCCCGGGCCGGTCACCGCCACGGTCACCGCGATGGTCGAACCGTCGATCTCTATGCCTCTGATCAGGTTCAGCTCGTTCAGCCCGCGCCGTAGGTCGGGCTCGGTGATCCCGCCGAGCAGAGCGGAGACCTCCTCTTTGGTGGGGATGCTCATCTGATGCTCACCTGTGCCTCACTTCTCGGATTGTTGAGGGCTCCAGCGTAACGTCAGACGAGCAGGTCGAGAGCGTGGGGGACCAGGGTGATCTCCGCCCGGGTGACCTCGCCGAGGTAGTCGCCGTCGGCCTGGACCGGCAGGGGGACGTCCGCCTCGAGGATCCCCCCACTGGTGTCGTGCAGGTAGGTCGCGTGTTTGCGGTCGATGTGCTTGCGGGACTTGAGCATGCCCCAAGCGAGCCCCGGGAAGGTCCACAAGGGGATCCGGTCGAGCGACAGGAAGTCGAGACCTTTGTCGAGTTGGGCCAGGGGGCAAACATCGACCGGCAGGTTCTTGAGGTAGGTGAACGGACGAGCGTTGCAGCACACCGTCGACACGACCCGGATGGGCTCGCCGGGGGCGGGCGGGGACAGGATGGGGGTGAACGTTATCTGGGGCTTCCTTCTGCTGTAGTCGAGCACGCCGGCGCGGAGCAACTTTTTCACGTACAGCCAGTCTCTCTTGCGCGCCTTGCCCTCGGGATCGGACTCGACCCTCTTGACGACCTCGGCATCGAGACCCATGCCGCATGAGAAGATGAAATACCTTTCATTGACTCGACCGACGTTGATCCTCTGCGTCTGCCCGGACCGGAGCCGGTGGGCGATATACGCGGTCGCGTCTATCGGATCACGGGGGATCCCGATCGACCTCGCCAGCACGTTCGCGGTCCCGCCGGGAAGTGTCCCGAGGGCCGTGTCGCTACCGATCACTCCCTGAGCGGCCTCGTTGATGGTCCCGTCCCCACCGAAGGCAAGCACCGCATCGAATCCTCGGTCGACCGCATCTCGCGCCAGCTCGGTCGCATGGTTCCGACCCTCGGTGTCGGCCACCTCGAGCTTGAAGTCCGCCCGGAGCGCGTTCACGATGACCTCTTTGTGCCGAGGGGATACCGAACCGGCCATCGGATTCGAGATGAGCATCACCTGATACATGGCGAGTGAGCTTACGCTCGGGGTATGAAGGTTGCGGTTACCGGCTCTCACGGGTTGATCGGGCGGGCTGTGGTCAGAGCCCTGGCGGCGCGCGGTGATGAGGTCGTACCCCTGGTGCGGTCCGAACCCCGCTCCGGTGAGGTCGTCTGGGACCCTCAAGCAGGGACGATCGACGCGCAAGGTCTCGAGGGTGTGGACGCGGTCGTCCACCTCGCCGGAGAAGGGATCGGCGACCGGCGCTGGACGCCCACACACAAGGCGAGGGTCCTCGACAGCCGCGTCCGTGGCACCACGCTGATCGCAGAGACGATCGCCGGGCTCTCGAAGAAGCCGGACGTTCTTGTCAGCGCGTCGGCGATCGGGTTCTACGGCGACCGTGCGGACGAGATCCTCACCGAAGAGAGCGCCAAGGGAGACGACTTCCTCGCGCACGTCGTCGATCAATGGGAGACGAGCACGTCACCGGCAGAAGACGCCGGGATCCGAGTCGTGAAGATCAGGACCGGGCTGGTCCTGTCCGAGGAGGGCGGGATCCTCCCCAAGATGATGCTTCCGCTCCGTTTCTTCGTCGGCGGGCGCCTTGGGTCGGGCCGCCAGTACATGAGCTGGATCGCCCTCGATGATGAGCTCGGTGCGATCCTTCACCTTCTCGATTCGGACGTCTCGGGGCCCGTCAACCTCACGTCACCGAATCCCGTGACGAATGCTGAGTTCACCAAGGTTCTTGCCGAAGTCATGCACCGGCCGGCCTTCCTCGCGGTGCCGGCCTTCGCACTCAAGCTCGCGCTCGGCTCGGAGATGGCCAAGGAAACGGTGCTGGTCAGCCAGCGCGCGCTCCCTGCCCGTCTCGAGTCCTCGGGATACACGTTCCGCCACCCCGAACTTCTAGGGGCCCTGAACTCCGAATGCTGACGCTGGGCGTCCTCGTGGTGCTCATGGTGGTGTTCGCCCTGCTCCGGGGTGGCTCCCTCGAATCGCTCGCGAACACGCGTTTCCGCATGCCCTGGCTCCTGTTCGCCGGTCTCGGCGTCCAGCTGGCCGCCGATCTCAGCGCTCCCGCATGGCTTGAGGGGGCCGCCGGGGTGGCGTTCATCATCGTCAGCAACCTCGCCGTCGCGACCTTCTTGTTCCTCAACCGCTCCTATGCCGGAACCGGGCTCGCCGCCATAGGGCTGCTGCTCAACGTCCTCGTGATCTCCGCCAACGGGGCGATGCCGGTGAACCCGCGCGCGGTACGGGACGCCGACATAGCGGAGTCGATCGAGGATGCCGGCATCAAGCACGAGATCATGGATGAGGACACAGTGCTCCCCTGGCTCGGCGACACGATCGGCATCCCCTACTTGCGAGAGCTGCTCAGCCTGGGAGACGTCGTGCTGGCCCTTGGGATCGCACGCCTCGTCTATACGCGCATGACGGTCGAAGGATCAAGAGGCCGGCACAGCATCGGAAGCGCCTAGCGGAGCTTGCGGTTGACCGCCTGCAAGAGCGCATGGACCGCCGCGGTCGCGACGTCATCGTGGATGATGGCCGAACCGACGAGTGGGGTCGTCTGTCCCCCATCGGAGAACACCGCGCTAACGATCACCGACTCACTCACCCCGACCTGCTGGATCATGACGTGGTCGATCTCGAGGACGGTTCCGGAAGACAGCGTCTGGGCGATGGCCTGTTGCACTGCGGTGGCCGCTCCGCGTGCGCGAGCTTCGCGACTGGCCCCCGAACTTGCGGCGCCCTCGGTCACCTCACCGTCCGGCCACTGCAACGCGACCTTGACCCATCCGGTATTCCCTTTGTTGGCGAATACGACGCGATCGAGGACCGGTCGCCGCCCATCCGCCTTCTCGATCTGCATCTCTTCATCATCGTCGAGTTGGACGACCGAGACGATCCGGTGGTCGATCGACATCCCGAAACCGGCCGCGGCGAGGGACTGAATGTCGCGAACCACCTGCTTCGGGGGACGATTCTTCTCGGCCACGACGTGGATCTCGACGGGCACGTCATCTCCTACTACCCGAACGGTTCGCACCCCGGTGATCTTCTTGAGCTCGAACTCGAGGTCGGCGGGGGAAACGTGTCCCCCATGGGTCACGTTCCTGAGCTTCGGGCCCTGCGCGGCGAATTCGGTCATCTTGCGCTCGAACGTGTCATCCGAGGCGTAACGAAGTCAAGCATTCCCAGGCCCCTCGTCGTAGGCGGTGCGGCGTACCCAGTGTGGCCCTTCGTCTAGTCCTCGGAGAACCCCCCTAGACGGGGGCCATCTTTGCCCCCAAAGTGGGACGAGAGATGGTTATTCGTAGCCAGGCTCTTGTCACAACAGCGCACAACACATATATTAGGCCACAGTAGTTCTCCCTGGTAACAGGGACAGCGGAGCAAAGCGTTTCACCCGGATCCGGCGGATACGCCGGATTTGACAACTTAAGCGGAGCGGCGGCCCTCGGGCCGGTCTGACAAAGACACCTCTACCTTTCACACAAAAAGGAGGTCCGCATGAAAGTCCGACTGATCACCATGGCTTCTGCGCTCGTCGCGTTGTTCGCAGTCGCCGGCGCCAATTGGCGCTACTAGGCAGTGACAGGAAGGGGATCCAAGAAGGGGTCCCCTTCCTTCTTTTCCCGGTCTTCCGCAAATCCCCAGCCTCCTTCTCCTACGATGGCTTGGTGAAGGAAGCTCAGCTCTACGCGTGGCTCGTGTCCATTGCGACCCTGTCTGCATGTGTGGGCCTAATCGCGTCCGGCGAAGACCTCGCATCTACTGAATCTCTCTTGTTCTGGATGGGCCTGCTTGCGACAGCCCAATTGCTCCCGGTGACGCTTGGCTTCGGATCGGAAGTCACCATGGGGTTTCCCATTCTCATTGCAGCCGAGATTCTTTTTTTCCCTGCATCCGCAATGCTCGTTGCTGGCCTCGCCGCATTCGACATGAGGGAGATCCGGCGGGAGATTCCGGTTTGGCAGGCATTGTTCAACCGAACACAATTGATGGTTGCGGCAGGCGTCGCCTCATCCATAGTTCACGCCGGCGACGGGCCCCTTTTCAACTTCCCTACAGGCGTATTACTCATCACGGCCGGGGTTATCGCTCACATCTTCATCAACCTCGGCCTCGTAGCTGGGATGGTGCATCTAGACAAGGATCTCTCCATCCGGGAATCGATTCGTGTTCTTCTTCCGAGTCCGGTTGCTGGGTTCTGGATTCTGCAGTTCGTCCTCGCCGGACTCGGGGCGGCAACCGCCGCCGTCTACGAGGAGATCGGCGCATTCGTCGTTCTCTTCCTCATCCCCCTATTGCTTGCCCGGCTCAGCATCCTCGGGGCGCGGGCGCAGCAGGAGTTGTCCGAGAAGATCCGCCAGCAGCAGCAATCGTTGCTCGAAGCGAGCGAGCGGGTGTTCCAGGAGCGCGAGGCCGAGCGGAACCGGATCGCGGAAGAGATCCACGATGGCAGCCTCCAGATGCTTGCCGCCGCGGCCTACGGGTGCGGCAACGCTAGCGAGTTCATCGACGCGAACAGAACCGACCTCGCGAAGGAGGCTGCGCTCACCGCGCGCGATGCGATCAACGGCGCGATGAAGGCGCTGAGGGACTCGCTCGTCGACCTCAGGAAGTCCTCGGTCGAAGAAGGTGGTCTCGTCTCGACTATCGAGACTTTCGCAAATCATCTCTCGATCTTGTGGGGAACCGAGATCAACATCGAGGCGACGATAAGCAAGGAGCCGCCGCTACCGGTCGCCCTGGCGGCGGTCCAGATCCTGCAGGAAGGGCTCACCAATGCCCTGAAACACGCCCAGGAGGCGGTGGTGACTGTCAGAATCAGCGACGATGACGGGATGGTGCACATCGTCATCGAAGATGAAGGTGTCGGATTCGACGCGACCGAAGAAGTGGGAGCAGACCACGTGGGAATGAGATTGATGCAGGAACGCGCCACCAGGATCGGCGGCAGGCTCGAGCTGGACACCGAACCGGGGCGAGGCACGCGACTAGAAGCGATCCTTCCGGGGGCGATCTCACAGTGACCCTCAAGGTGCTGATCACCGAAGACCATAAGCTCGTGTCGCAAGGCCTCGAAGCGATGCTGACATTGAGCGATGAGGTCGAGCTCGTCGGAGTAGTGAACACCGGCGAGAAGGCGGTCGAGCGCGTCGGAGCGGGCGGCGTGGACGTCGTGCTCATGGACGTGAATCTCGGTCCTGCGATGAACGGGATCGAAGCGACGCGTCAGATCAAACAGGGATACCCGGACACGAGCGTGCTCGTTCTCACGATGTTCACCGACCCCGGCACCGTCGCAGAAGCCGTCAAGGCGGGGGCCGACGGTTATCTCTCCAAAGGGGCCTCCAGGGAGAGCGTCATACAGGCGATCAAGGACGTTTCCGAAGGACGTGCGGTGCTCGACCCGAACGTCACCGAGGGGATCTTCGGTCGTATCTCGGGCAAGAACGCTCAGGCCCTTTCCGATCGCGAGCTGACGGTCCTTCAGGAGCTGAGCCACGGAAGGTCGACCCGAGAGGTCGCCGAGCACATCCACGTCTCGGAGGAGACCGTCAAGACGTACCTCAAGCAGATCTTCCGGAAGCTCGGCGTACACGACCGCACCGAGGCGGTAGCCGAGGCGTTCCGCCGAGGGCTCATTCACTAGAAGTTAGAGTCACCTCTCGTGGACTTCGAGATAGAGCACGCCGTCAGCGGGAAGCCGGAGCACGTCGCGGAGGTGCTCCTCGACCCCGACTACCAATCTTCACTCGGCGACCATCTCGGTCCGCTCTCTCATCGGCAGGTGCTCGAGCAGAATGAGCTCGAGGACGGCCGGGTTGTGCGCCACATCAGATGTGTCCTCGACATCGACATCGATGGGCCGACCAAGAGGTTCATCGGCGGCGCTGATCCTGCATGGGTCGAGGAAGCGATCTGGTATCCCGACAAACACATCTGGGAGTGGAAGATCCTTCCCGAAGTCGCCAAGGAACTGCTGTCCTCGAGCGGAACGATCGAGCTCTTCGCCAGTGGCGCCGAGACGCTCCGGGTCGTCACCGGTCATGTCAAGGTCCGCGTCCCCCTCTACGGCGGCAAGGTCGAGGCTTGGATCGTCGATGGGCTCGAGAAGGCATATTCCGACGAAGCCGCCCACCTCGAGGCATGGTTGTCCGAGAAGCAGTAGACCTGTAACGCGGTCGTAACATGAGTGAAACGGTGGGGAAACCGCCCATCTCTACAGTCATCTGGTACTGGACGCCGCGCGACTAACTAACGAGGTCGCCACAGAGGGAGGAACGTATGGCCAGCCCATCCGATGCCCTGAAGCTCGGGGAGCAACACGGAGCGAAGTTCGTAGACATCCGGTTCTCAGACCTGCCCGGACTGATGCAGCACTTCTCGGTTCCCTTCGATGAGTTCGGAGAGGATGCGTTCGAGGAGGGGCTCGGCTTCGACGGTTCGTCGATCCGCGGCTTCCAGGAGATCCAGGAATCCGACATGATCCTGGTGCCCGACCCAGACACCGCGGTGATGGATCCGTTCCGGACCCATCCGACCCTCATCCTCAACGCCTACGTGAAGGACCCGCTGACCGGCGAGAGCTACTCACGCGATCCCCGGTACATCACGAAGAAGGCGGTCGAGTACCTGAAGGGCACCGGTATCGCAGACACCGCGTACTTCGGTCCAGAGGCCGAGTTCTACATCTTCGACGGCATCCGCTTCGATCAGAACCAGCACTCGAGCTATCACTTCATCGATGCGGTCGAGGGCGTATGGAACTCCGGACGCGAGGAAGAAGGTGGGAACAAGGGCTACAAGCCTCGCTACAAAGAAGGCTACTTCCCCGTCCCGCCGATGGACCACTTCCAGGACCTCCGGAGCGAGATGGTCCTTACGCTGCGCGAGCTGGGGATCCCCTGTGAGATTCACCATCACGAGGTCGGCACCGCCGGTCAGGCCGAGATCGACATGGGGTTCTCTGATCTCGTCACGATGGCCGACCGCTTGATGCTCTACAAGTACGTGGTCAAGAACGTCGGCCTCAAGTTCGGCAAGACGATCACGTTCATGCCCAAGCCGATCTTCCAGGACAACGGATCAGGCATGCACGTCCACCAGAGCCTGTGGAAGGACGGCGAGCCGCTCTTCTGGGATGAGCTCGGCTACGCGCAGCTTTCCGACATGGCTCGTTACTACATCGGCGGTTTGCTGGCGCACGCTCCGGCGCTCCTGGCGCTGTGCGCTCCGACCACGAACTCGTACAAGCGACTGGTGCCGGGCTACGAGGCTCCGGTGAACCTCGTCTACTCGCAGAGGAACCGGTCGGCGGCGGTCCGCATCCCGCTGTACTCGAAGTCGCCGAAGTCGAAGCGCATCGAATTCCGCTGCCCCGACGCATCCTGCAACCCGTACCTCGCATTCCCTGCGCTGCTCATGGCGGGCCTCGACGGGATCAAGAACAAGATCGAGCCGCCCGAACCGGTCGACAAGGATCTCTACGACATGCCACCGGAGGCGCTGGCAGCGGTCCCGCAGGTTCCGGGTTCGCTCGAAGAGGCCCTCGACGCGCTGGAAGCCGATCACGAGTTCCTGCTCGAAGGCGGAGTGTTCACCCAAGACGTGATCGAGCACTGGGTCGACTACAAGAGGACACACGAGGTCGACGAGCTCAGGCTCCGTCCGCACCCGTACGAGTTCTACCTCTACTACGACATCTAGACCGGCCGCGATCTGATGTGGAGAAGGCCCCGGTTACCCCGGGGTCTTCTCCATCAGAGAACTACCATCCGGTACACTTCAGCCCTTGATGGGGGAAAATCAGCACCTTGTGGAGATCGTCGGCGTTCGGAAGTCTTTCGGCGCGAACGAAGTGCTGAAAGACATCGATCTCACGATCGGCCGGGGCGAGGCGATCGTCATCGCCGGGCCGTCTGGATCGGGTAAGTCGACACTTCTGCGGTGCATCAACGCCCTCGAAACCATCGACTCCGGGGACATTCAGTTCGACGGCCGTTCGATCTCCGATGCAGGCAAAGAGGTTCACAAGCTGCGTGCCGAGATGGGGATGGTCTTCCAACAGTTCAACCTCTTCCCCCACAAGACCGTGCTCCAGAACATCACGATCGGACCGACCGAGGTCAAAGGCATCCCAAAGAACGAGGCCGACCAGCGCGCGAGAGAGCTCCTCGAACGGGTTGGGATCCCCGAAAAGGCAGACTCGTTCCCGGCGGATCTCTCCGGCGGTCAACAGCAACGCGTCGCGATCGCCCGGTCCTTGGCGATGGACCCGAAGCTGATGCTCTTCGACGAGCCGACCTCAGCACTCGATCCGGAGATGATCAGGGAGGTCCTCGATGTCATGCGGGATCTCGCTCGCGACGGGATGACCATGATGGTCGTCACCCACGAGATGGGCTTCGCGCGCGAGGTGTGCGACCGCATCGTGTTCATCGACGAGGGTGCCATCATCGAGGAGGCTCCTCCGCAGGAGTTCTTCGAGAACGCCAAGAGCGAGCGAGCGCGCGACTTCGTCGACAAGATCCTTCACCACTAAGTCGGGCACGCGGCAAGAACCGCATTGGGCGGTTCGGAAGGGAGCACCATGCGAGGCACGTGGAACTGGAAACTGGCCACGGTAATCGTGGCTCTACTCGCTTTGATCGGAGCTGCATGCGGCAGCGATGAAGACGGCGGGACCGACCCCGGTGCTGATGTCGAGGCCGAGGAATTCGAAGCGGGCACGACGATGGCCGACCTGCAAGAGGCGGGAGAGATCACCATCGGCGTGAAGTACGACGTTCCACCGTTCGGGTTCGAGAACCCACAGTCGGGCGAGATCGAGGGCTTCGACGTCGACCTCGGCAAGTACATCGCGGCGAAGCTGGGAGTGGAGCCGGTCTTCCGTGAAGCGATCTCCGACAACCGGATCCCGTTCCTCCAGGACGGCACCGTCGACCTCGTCCTCTCCACGATGACGATCACCACCGATCGGGACGCCGAGATCGAGTTCTCCCGTCCGTACTTCATCGCGCAGGGACGTATCTTGGTCCCGGAAGATAGTGACATCGCAGGGATCGATGATCTTGGCGGCGGCACCAGCGTCTGCACCGCTCTCGGCTCGACCTACGAGGCCACGCTCGAAGAACAGGCCCCCGACGCCGACATCAGAACCGTGGAGCAATACAGCGACTGTCTCACCCTGCTGCAGAACGGGCAGGTGGACGCGGTCTCGACCGACAACATCATTCTGACCGGCATGATCATCCAGGCCGGAGAGGACTTCCCGATGAAGCTGGTCGGAGACCCACTCACCACCGAGCCTTACGGCGCAGGGCTAACGAATGGCGACACGGAGTTCCAGGCATTCCTCGATGAGACCATCGAGGAATCGTTCGAAGACGGCACCTGGCAAGAGATCTACGACACCTGGGTTGGAAAGTACGTCGAGGACGAACCCGAGGATCCCAAGGACTACACGCTGCAGGACGCGCTCGACCTCTTCCCCTGCATTGAAACCTGCTAACGCAGGCGTAGGAGGGAAGCCGGATGGGTGATTACTGGAGGGTGCTGAGCAACAACCTCCCGGACTACCTGTCCGGCTTCCTCACCACTTGCCAAGTGGTGGGGGCCGCGTTCCTTATCGCGATGGTCGTGGGGGTGACGGTCGGCGCCCTGCGCGCAGCGCCCTCGACCTTCCTCAATCGCATCGGATTCATCTACGTCGAGTTCTTCCGCAACATCCCCCTGCTGGTCCTCATCTACCTCGTCTACGACGGCATCAACCGGGCGGGGATCATCTCGCTCGACCGCTTCATCGCGGGAGCCGCGTGCCTCGGTCTCTACACCGCGGCCTACGTCGCCGAATCGATCCGCTCTGGAGTGTTCGCCGTCGGACAGGGCCAGGTAGAAGCCGGGCTCTCGCTCGGCTTCACCCAACGGGAGGTATTGACCAAGATCGTGCTTCCGCAAGCGATCAGGACCGTGATCCCGCCGATCGGAAATCTCGTCATCGCGATGACCAAGAACTCGGCGATCCTCGGAGGCTCGCTGCTCGCAATCAACGACCTGCTCTTGAGGACCAGGCAGATCTACGCAAGCAACTTCAAGCTCTATCAGACCTTCCTTTGGGCCACGATCGGCTATCTGATCATCACGATCACCATGACGGTGATCGTGCGCAAGCTCGAGACCCGATTGGCGATCAGGCGATGACGTACCTCTTCGACGCGGGGAACTGGGAATGGATCACCTCGGGCAACAACCTCCGCTTCATCTTCCAAGGTTTCCTCATCAACCTGCAGATCGCCGTCGTCGCCATGGTCTTCTCCTTGGTGTTCGGTCTGCTCCTGGCGCTGGGAAACCTGTCTAAGTCGAAGGTCGTCTCGGTAACGGCGCGGACCTGGGTAGATGTATGGCGGAACCTGCCATTGATCTTCGTTCTCCTGTTCTTCGCCCTGGCGCTTCCCGGTGACTGGTACTCCGCGTGGGAAGACAACGTCCCCTCCTTCCTCCCATCCGCATATGAGAACGGTCGCATCCTCGCCGCGATCCTGGGGTTGGTGATCTACAACTCGGCCGTGATGTGCGAGATCATGCGAGCGGGCATCGTGTCTCTCGAGAAAGGTCAAGGCGATGCAGCGGCCTCCCTCGGGATGAGGTACTGGCAGTCGATGAAGCTGGTGATCTTGCCTCAGGGCCTGCGCCGGATGGTGCCGGCCACCGTGTCACAGCTGATCACGCTCAACAAGGACACGACGCTCGTGAGCATCATCGGTATCCGTGAGGTTGTGAGGCACGCCAAGACGGTCACGAACGCGAACCCCTTCACAGCCGAGTTCGTCAAAGGACCTCCGCTGCAGGTCTACCTCGTCATCGGGCTCATGTTCATCGTGGTGAACTTCGCCCTGTCGCGTCTCGCGTCTCGACTCGAAGTGGGTCAACGGAAGGCCGGCACCGAGGTGCAGGGTGACGGGCCCCGAGGATCAGGTCGTCTAGACGGTCATGACGTGACTCTCGTGCCGGTGCCTACGCCCCGCCGGCGGAAGTAGAGGGCCACGTAGACGAGGCCGACCAGGACGGGGACCTCGATGAGCGGCCCGATCACACCGGCGAGTGCCTGGCCGCTGGTGACACCGAAGACGGTGATGGCGACGGCGATGGCGAGCTCAAAGTTGTTGCCGGCGGCAGTGAAGGCCAGCGTGGTGGTCTTGGGGTAGCCCAGC
>JAENWQ010000230.1 GCA_016649855.1 Actinomycetota bacterium
AAGCCCATGATCCTGGCGTAGAAATCGACCCACTCGTTCATCTTGCCGAGTTCGACATTGCCGACGACGTGATCGATGTTCAGGATGCCGAAACCGCTCGTGTCCTCCGAGCCTTCGATCTCCTGAAAACCGGGGAAGAAGACGCCCGAGTAATCCGAGCGAGAGATCAACGAATGGATCGTCTCGCCGTAGGTCGCGATCGCCGCCTTCACGACCTTGCCCTTCTCGTCCTCGAACACCTCCGGTTCGGCGACGCTCGAGGCGCCCCTATCGATCGCGACCCGGTAGGACTCCTCGGCGTCGGGCACCGTGAGGGCGATGTCGTGCACCCCGTCGCCGTGGAGTTTGACGTGTTCGGCGATCGGGCTTTTCCCGTCGAGGGCGCCGGTGAAAACGAGGCGAACGTCCCCCTGCTGGACCATGTAAGAGACCCGCTCACGGGACCCCGTTTCCAGGCCCATGAACGCCCTCGGAGTGAAACCGAAGGACTTGTAATAGTGCGCTGCCTGCTTCGCGTTGCCGACGAAGAACTGCACGTGGTCGATCCCCAGGATCGGGAACGAATCCTCTGTGCTACTCACCCGCCTCACCCCCTTGTGTGGCTAACGACACCTCTTCTCGCCTCGGCCCAGGTTAGTGCCTCGAGGTTAGGAGCGCGACACCCGCAGCCTGACCCCGGCCCAGTCTGGATCGGGACTCGGGTAGTCGGTGCGGTGGTGACCGCCCCTCGACTCGGTCCTCAGCAGTGCCACCCGGGCCATGAGTCGAACGAGGATCGCGCCCGCGCGCAGCTCGGCGGCCCGGGTCGAACCGGTCAGTGGAAGGATCGCCAGGTCCTCCAGCGCGCCCGCAACCGAGGCCATGACCTTCGGATCGCGTTGGATGCCGAGGGCGCCGGAACAAACCTCGCGCAGGCGCACCCAGCCCGCATCAACATCGATGTCGACCTCCTGCAGCGGAGGGGCAGCGGCCAGGCCCTTGGTAGGACCCATGCGCTGGCCGGCGATCGCCTTGGCGGCTCTGCGTCCGAAGACGAGAGCCTCCGCAAGGGAGTTACTCGCCAGCCGGTTGGCTCCGTGGACGCCTGTGTTCGAGCATTCGCCGATCGCATACAGGCGGGGGATCGACGACCTCCCATCCAGGTCGGTTTGGATACCTCCCATGAAATAGTGCGCTGCGGGCTGTACCGGCACCAGATCTTTGATGAGGTCCAGCCCGTAAGTCCTCACGCCCGCGAGAACGTTAGGGAACTCTTCCTCCAGGAGAGCTGGATCGATGTGACGACAATCGAGCCACGAGTGCCGGGACGCGATCGCCCTGGCGACGACGTCGCGAGGGGCGAGCTCTCCGTCCGAATGATGCTCGAACAGGAACCGCCGGCCCTCGGAGTCGACCACGTGGGCCCCGGCGCCTCGAAGTGCCTCGGTCAAGAGCAGCCGCTGGTGAGAATCGCCGAGCGCCAGCGCGGTGGGGTGGAACTGAACGAACTCGATATCGGCCAGCCCCGCACCGGCCTCCCACGCGAGAACCTGACCATCGCCCGTCGCCCCCACAGGGTTGGTGGTCGATGTGAACAGCGCGCCTATCCCCCCGGTTGCCAGAACCGTCGAGCGCGCGGCAACCTCGACCAACCCATCCTCGGTGAGTACCCAGCCCCCGGTGCAACGACCGCCCACGACACATAGCTGAAGGCAGGAGCCTTCGATCCTCGTCACCCGGTCCCGGGCCTTATCTCGGAGCGTCGACATGATGGCGGCGCCGGTGGCATCGTCGGAGTGAACCGAACGCGCTACGGACTGCCCACCCTCGCGCGCGAGGTGAAGGCTGCCGTCCTCGTTGCGGGCGAAGTCGCAACCGAGCTCGGCGAGCTCCATCACGCACTCGGGCGCCTCAGAGCAGAGAACGGTCACCGCCGATACATCGCCGTGACCGGCGGCGACCCTGAGGGTGTCCGCCGCGTGAAGGTCCGGAGAATCGTCCGGCCCGAGGGCGGCAGCCACCCCGCCCTGGGCCCACGGGGAAGAGCCTCCGCCCCCGAGCTTTCCCTTGTCGACGACAACGACGTCCAGCTCTCTCGGGAGGTGAAGAGCGGCGAACAAACCGGCCGCGCCGGCCCCGATGATCAGGATGTCGGTCTTGATGCGTTCCATAGAGACCAGCGTAGCGCCCTAGCGACCCTCGAACTTCGGGGGCCGTTTCTCGAAGAACGCTTGCACACCCTCGAGGTGATCCTTGGTCGCACCAGCTTCCGTTTGAACCTCTACCTCGAGGTCCAGTTGCTCATCGAGGGATGAGCGCGACGCCGAATCCGACAACCGTTTGATCAGCGCGTACGCCCGGGTCGGGCCCGCAGCGAGTCCGGCGGCGAAGCTCCTCCACCTCTCCTCGAAGGCGTCCTCGGGGACGACCTCGGTGAAGAGTCCCATCTCGTACGCCCTCTCGGCGTCGAGAACGGCCCCGCTGGCGGCGAGCTCGAATGCCCTGGGAGCGCCGATCGCCTTGGCCAGGAACCAGATCGAGCCGGCATCGGGAACCAGTCCCACCTTGACGAAGGCGAGCACGAGCTTCGCTCTCTCGGAGGCGATCCGGAAATCGCACGCCAGGGCGACGCTCACGCCCGCGCCGGCCGCCACCCCGCCCACGGCAGCTACGACGGGCTTGGGGGCCGTGCGGATCGCGCGGATCAGAGGGTTGTAGCGGTTGCGCAACGTATCTCCCAGTGGAGACGCCTCGCCCCGCCCGTAGCCGTCGGCGAGCGCGGCCAGATCCTCACCCGAGGAGAACGCGCGACCGGACGCGGCGATGACGATGCACCTGACGGAGTCGTCCTCCGAGGCCTCACGAACCCGCTCGAGCGCTGCAACGCCTAACTCGTCGTTGAACGCGTTGAGGACGTCCGGTCGATCAAGGGTGATGACGGCGACCCCGTGGTTGATCTCATATCGGAGCGACATCCTCCGAGCCTACCCACGACTCCTACCGGCGTCTTCCGTGGACGGTGAGGCTCTAGTCGCGCTGCCTCTGGGGGATCCTCACCCGGAAGGTCGATCCCACTCCTTCGATGCTCTCCACCTCGATCTTTCCCTGGTGCGCGTCGACGAGGTTCTTCACGATATAGAGGCCGAGCCCGAAGCCCCCCACCGTTCGCGTGAGCGACGAGTCTGCCTGACGGAAGCGTTCGAAGATCGTCTCCAGCTGCTCCTCCGCGATCCCTCTTCCGCTGTCGGTGACCTCTATGACGGCTTCCACCGGCTTCACATCCAGGCGAACGCCTATCGGGGCATTCGGCTCCGAGTACTTGACCGCGTTCTCGATGAGGTTGGAGAGGATCTGTTCGATAGCGACACGGTCGACCCATGCGTTCGCCCCACCCTCGGTAGCGACGACCTCGATCGCTCGGCCCGCTCCCTGCTTCGTATGCGCGGCGTCCGCCGCGATCTGTCCGACGATAACCTCAAGATCCACCAGTTCACGCTGGAGCTTGGGCAGGCCGGATTCGATCTTTGACGCGGTCAACACGTCTTCGACCAACCTCAGAAGCCGAGCGCCTTGACGTTCGATCATCTCCATGAAGACG
>JAENWQ010000059.1 GCA_016649855.1 Actinomycetota bacterium
ACGTCGTCTCGGCGCCCTCGACGTCGAACAGCTCCTTGATCCCGACAGGTACGCCGTGAAGCGGTCCCCTGATGTCTCCCGAAGCCAGCTCGCGGCTCCGGTCCGCGGCCTCCGACCGGGCGCGCTCAGCCGTCATCACCGTGAAGGCGCCCAGCCGATCGTTAAGGGCCTCGATCCGGTCGAGGCACGCGTCGACCGCCTCGACCGGCGACAGCGTGCCGCCGCGGTAGCCGCGGAAAAGCTCGGCGGCGCTCATCTGCCAGATCTCGGTCACACCCCCAGGATACGGACCCGTGGCATGACCCAGACCCCTCTTAGCTTCGGATAGGTGTGCCCCTCCACTTTCATGTCCCAGGGGACTGCGATACTTAGTGCATGGCTCAGAGAGCACCTGGTCACCGACCCGTCGAGCGCCTCGCTCCAGAGGAGCGGCGCGAGTTAGACGCCGCGCACCGGCGCCTGAGGGAAGCGGCCCTGATCTATGAACCCTTCATCGCCCGCCAGCCTCTGGGCCCCAACGATCCTCCGTTGCACTCCCTCCCAGAAGTCACAGCAGCCCAGGATGAGCTTCTTGCCGCCGAGGATGCCCTCTGGGAGATCCGGTCACGACTCCTCGGCTGGGAGCGACCGGAATCTGCTCAATCGATCACGCAGGTAGTCGACTGGATCCTCGAGGACTTGCCGGATGAGGAGCAATGACCCGCCGGGACGTGGTGACGTCTTCTATTCTCCCTTTGACTACACCGACCTGACGCCCGGAAAGCGCAGGCCAGTTTGCGTCGTCTCGGGTAATCAGTTCAATGCTTCCGGGCCTGACGTCATGGTCGCGATGATCACAAGCAGGCCCAGGTTGATCCGCAGCCCAGGTATCGGAGACGTCGTGGTCTCCTCTTGGGAAGAGGCCGGTCTAGTCAAGCCCTCGGTTCTGAGAACCGGAAGCGTAAGAACACTCGAGACGTCCAGGCTTGAAGGACGACTCGGTCGCCTGACCAAAGGCGACATGGAATTGGTGGACTCGGCGCTCAAAGAAGTCCTCGCTCTGTCATAGAACAGCATTCCACCATGGGCTCGAATCGGAGAGGTTCGGCCCCCACTCGGGGGTCACGCTCTTGGTCGACGGGCCACTTCCGCCAGTTCCGTGTCTCGCCGACGCCTCTCTTCCACACTGCGAACAGGGAGTTTCGCCTCGAATCGTTCCAGCCACTCGTCGTGATCGTCGTGGGGCCCAAGGCAGATCCGCATATCAAAGCCCGCCGCCCGGATGATGCGTGTGAGCGTCTCGAATGTCGGCGATCGCCGGCCCGACTCATATGCAGCGATCGCCGGCTGCGAGGTGGCGGCGCGTCGAGCCAGCTCACGCCGCATCTCTGGGGCTGAGTTCCTCTCAGCTCCGCCTCGGGGTCGTGGTGCTCTCGATCTCGTCCTCTGACGACACGACCGGCTCGGCGAGGAGCGACACGGTGATCGCGACGGCGAGGGTGAGTCCGATAACCGAGAGCGATGCCCAGATCGGGACCTTGTAGAACTCGCTCACGAGCATCTTGGCGCCGACGAAGACCAGGATCGCGGCGAGTCCGACCTTGAGGTAGCGGAAGCGCCCCATCATCCCGGCGAGCAGGAAGTAGAGGGCGCGCAGCCCGAGGATGGCGAAGGCGTTCGAGGTGAACACGAGGAACGTGTCGCGGGTGATCGCGAAGATCGCTGGGATCGAGTCGACTGCGAAGATGATGTCGGTCGTCTCGATCACGACGAGCACCGCCAGCATCGGCGTGGCGAGCCTGCGCCCGGCCTCGCGCACGAAGAATCGCTGGCCACGGTAGTCCGGCGTCATCGGCACGGCACGGCGCATCAGCCGCAGGACGGGATTGTGCTCCGGGTGGATCTCCAGGTCTCGGTGGCGGGCCATCTTGATACCGGTGAGGACCAGGAACCCGCCGAAGACGTAGATCATCCAGTGGAAGTTCTCCAGCAGCGCCGCGCCTCCGGCGATGAAGATCACGCGGAACACCAGCGCCCCGAGGATCCCGAGGAATAGCACGCGGTGCTGATACTGCACCGGCACCGCGAAGTAGGAAAAAAGCAGCGCGAACACGAAGATGTTGTCCACCGAGAGGCTCTTCTCGATGAGGTATCCGGCGAGATACTCGCCGGCCGCAGTGCCTCCACCCCACGCCCAGACGATCCCGCCGAAACCGAGGCCCATGGCGATCCAGATCCCGCTCCACGTCGCGGCTTCCTTCATCGAGACCTCGTGGGCCTTGCGGTGCAGAACGAGGAGGTCCAGCAGCAGCATCGCCACGATAAAGGCGAGGAACGCCGCCCATGCCCACCATTCGACCATCATGGGCTATCCCTTCGGTCTCGATCCGGCGAGCGGGATACCCACGGGCACCGGACCGCGCTCATCGAACCGGACCAGGCGGATGCGCAGCGCTGGGAAACGCTCGGCGACGATCTCGGAAGCGATCGCAAGCGCGGTCTCCAGCGTCGCGATCTCGGCTTCCCGCCCGGGGAACCTCCCCGACCCGCCGATCCTTCCGCAATCGTGATGCGCGATGAGAATCACTTCCCGCGGGTCGTGGAGGGAGCACGCCTGCGCAAGCGCCCCCTCAAGCACCGCCGCGTCACTGGTGGACATCGCGACCGCACCGCCTGGCCACGCGATCACGTCCGCCGCCCCGGCAAGCCCTTCCCTTTCGAGGAAGCGGTGCAGCGGGTCGACGAAGCGGTGATCGATGCACGTGACCACGACAGCGCGGCAGCGGGGGGCACCTTCGACTGATGTCTTCGTCTGATCCATGCGTCCACCCTCATCGCTCTTAGTCCCGGCATACAAGGGCATACTTCGGACGAGTTCGAGGGACCTCCATTGCCGGATATCGGCAATTCCCCAGACAAAAGGCGGGAATCCCGTTACTGGGTGGGTAGAACGAGGCGCCGCCCGCGCACCGCGAGCTCGAGGATGAAACGCTGCTCCGGATCGAGCGGTGAGTAGCCGGTGAGCTTCGCGATGCGCGCGAGGCGGTAGGTGATCGCGCGCGGGCTCAGGTGAAGCCGCCGTGCCGTCGCCAAGACGTTCCCCGACTCGACGAGGAACGCCTCGAGCGTTTCGACCAGCGGCTCTGCCCCTCCCCTCGCCCCACGCAGCGGACCCAGAACAGCTTCCACCACCTCGGAAACCGCGGAGCGATCCTTCGCGAACAGCCGGTACGGGAGCAGCGATTCGAACCGAGCGACCGGGCGATCAAACCCAAGGCGAGCGGCAAGATCGAGCGCCTCGCGCGCCTCATCGTAGGAGCGGATGACGCCGCCCGGGCCTGCGTACGGACGCCCGAGGCCGATCCGCCAGGGACCTTCGCCGGTATCCGCCAGGATGCGCGGCAGCTCGCGCGCAGGGTCCTCCGCCGAGGCGGGAAAGACGCAGACCAGCAACCCTTCCTTCGTCGCGACCACCACATCGCGGCCTCCGAAGCTCGCAAGGACGTGCGTCTCAACGCGCGCATGCACGGGACCGACGTCCGCGAGAGGACGACGTGTCCGAGCCACCACAACGAGGTGAGCGCCGGCAAGGTTGAACCCGAAACGCGCGGCCTGCTCCTCGAGCGCGTCGGGGGCCGCCAGCCCCATGAGGAGATCGTCGATGAACTCGCGGCGCAGTGCTTCCTCGCGGCGGATGGCACGTCGTTGCGCTTCCTCGTAGCCCTTCGATATCGCCGCCACGGCGTCGGCGACGGCGCGGAACATGACGTCGGCGACGGCTGCGAGCGCCCCGGCGCTCGCACCACGCGCACCCCCAGTGATGTCCCCCCAGAGCCTCCAGACGGCACTCAGATGCAGGTCCAGGAGCGCAGGCAGCGAGATCCCTCGATCGGCCGCCACCTCTCCCGTCGCGTGGCAAGCATCGAGACCCTCACGCCCCAGATCGCCGCCCCTCCGGGCAGAGGACAGCACCGCATCGAGGAACCCGTCGAGCAAAGACGCATCGACCGAAGCATCCTTCGCGGCGAGGGACGCGATCCCGGAAGTCCCCACCCTGGCACGCTCGACGAGGTCCATCATCTCCCGCAGGACAACGCCGGCGACACGTGGGGGGGCGCTCCTCGGCGAGGGTTTCACCCTCCCAGTCTGCCGGACCCTGACAGCCATCGCCAACCGGCCCGCAGGATCCACTTCATCAAGGGCGCCCAAGGTCTAGGCCTCAAGCTCGCCGAGATCAGGGAGCTCTTGGAGATCCAGGATCGCGGAGCGTGCCCCTGCGGGCACACCATGGCTCTGGTCGAGCGTCACCTCGATGAGATCGACGCCGAGATGAACCGGCTTTCGGATCTGCGTGTCGAGCTCGCCGCGATGGCCGCGCTCGAATGTCCCGCCTCGGACAAGAGTCCCTTCTGGGCCTGTGAGGTCCAGTTCATCAAGAAGGGGGGTGAACGATGAGCGACCCTACTTGTGAGTGCGGTCCGGATTGTCTCTGCGACGATACCGGCTGCTGCTGATGCCGCGGCTCGGACGTCGTTGCTAGCGCGACGTCGGGCGCCCCTCTACAGGAACGACGGGTCGGAGAGGTTGATATAGCTCACGTCCTGCCAGAGCTCCCTAAATTCCTCGGTAGGACCCTGGCCGGCAGAGCTCGACTCACCCTCGCGTGCCCCGGCCTCGGACTCGAAGTAGATGACCTGGGTGAACCCGCCGTCACCGTGCCACGCTGCGATCCCGCCCAAGACATCGGGACGAGCCTTCCTGAGCTCCGGCTCCATCTCCCTGCCCATCGCTCGGGCCTTCTCGACGTCCGTCACGCGGCCCTGCATCACCTGGACGAAGCCCGCATCATCGGAGCCGCCACCCAGCATCTCGTCGACCTCGGCGCAGTCGGTGAAGGTGACATCCTTGAGAAACGGCTCGGTCTCGGACCACCACTTGCCCTGTTCCGGCCGGTCGCTGGAGCGACGTGCCGCCTCCTCGGAGTCGAAGCGCACCACGGTGATGAAGGTGCCGTCGCCCGCGATCCCGCTCGTGCTCCCGAGGAATCCCTCCGCCCCAGGCTTCAGCTCCTCGGCCCAGCGATCGAACTGTTTCCGCAGCCCGGCCTCATCTTTTGCCTTGCCCTTGATGACCTGGACGAACATGGGCCACACCTCCAGCTCGGGGACCGATTGAAGTCGATTTGACCACCGCGGCTCCCGGATGACAAGAGAGCACTACCCGGGACGACCCCACGTCGGCGCGCAGTAACGTCCACTATGTGATGACCACGAGGTGCTTGACAGCGGTTGCCCTGGTGATTCTCCTCACGGCGTGTGAGCGGACGCCGAACGTGGTTACACCGCGTTCACCAGCGAGCCCTTCCGTGGATTCCTCCATCGTCTTCACGATCCAAGCCCGCGGCGACCAAAGCCCGTTCATAGCTGTGATGCCGGCAGGAGGCGGGGAGGTCACGCGCCTCCGACCCGGAACCGATCCATCGTGGTCGCCGGACGGGGACTCGTTGGTTCTTGCCTGCTATCCAGGGATCTGCACGATGAACGTCGATGGATCGAACGTCGTGACTCTCACGAAACCTCGTGGAGGCGTGATCGATGAAGTACCGGCGTGGGGACCCTCCGGCGAAATCGCCTTCGCGCGCAACTACATGGACGGGAAGCGAGGTAGAGATATCCTCGTCGTAGGAGACGGCGGGGGTAGACCGAGCCGGGTTATCGCGCGTGGCGACAACTTCAGTCCCACATGGTCGCCGGACGGTCGGTCGATCGCCTTCATCCGAGGGTTGGGCAAATCTCTCGAGGCTCCTCCCGGCGGCCACCAGTTATGGAAGATGTCATCCGACGGAAACGACCAACGCCAACTCACCGATACAGGAGCCGAACGGCCGGACTGGTCCCCCGACGGGCGCAGCATCGTCTTCGATGAGGGGTCCGCCATCTGGACCATCTCGCCCGAAGGTGGAGCCATGCGCAAACTCAAGCCGGCGACCACGGGTCGGGGCATCGAGGGGCTCGGGGCGTTCCCCAGCTGGTCGCCCGATGGCAGCCGAATCGCATACATGTGTTCGACCGGCGAGTTCGACGACAATGACCTCTGCACCATGAACTCTGACGGCACAGGTCGAACGACGATCCTCGACACGCCTGCAAACGAAGCCTCGCCCTCGTGGCAGACGAACTCGGCCGCTCGCCAGCCCAACACAGAGGACGACGGTTCTTCTTTCACCTGCCCAGACCTCATCTCGCCTGGTCGTAACCCGCGCAAGGCGATGCGACAGGCCGTCAACGCCTACCTCGACGCTCGGCAACTAGAAGGCACTCGCGGATACTCCTACCGAATCAAGAGACTGTCGCATCCATTACTCGGGGGCCCCGAAGGAGACTGCTCCCGCGTAACCTGGCGCCGGAGCTTCCAGGTCGAGGGTCACTTCAGATACGTCGGTTCCCCGAAGCATCCGAGCGCCAGCCTGGCTTACTTCCGCGTCGTGATCGGGCGAACCCAGACCACTTGGGTCGTGTGGGCTGAGCTTCACTAACCCGGACGGTCTTGTCTTTTCGGCCGAAGGCCGACCCGGCGCACGAGATCGCAGCCGACGCAGGAGGACCGATCGAGTGCGGGAGATGCGATGCCGGAGGGGCTCTGAGATGATGCCCCTCCATGCCTATCTCAAGAGCCGCCCTCGAAGCCCTTCCGAAGATCGAACTCCACGTCCATCTCGAGGGGACGGTCGACGCCGACACCGCTCGCACGCTGGCCGCCAACCATTCCCTCGATCCCTCGTCCCTGCCGCTCGGGGACGCCGGCTATCCGACGAGGTTCGATTCGTTCCAGCACTTCGTCGATTGCTATCTCGGGGTCAGCGCCCTGATCCGCACGCCCGATGATCTCGGCGCCATCGCCGCGGCCTTCGCCAAGGCCCAGCAGGCCCAGAACGTCCTCTACACCGAGGTGACCTTCACCGCGCTTACCCACGTGCGGAACGGGATGGAACCCAAGGCGATGTGGCAAGCGGTGAGCGATGGCTTCGCCGAGGCCGATACGCACATACGCCTGATCGTCGATGCGGTTCGGGACATGGGACCGCAGCACGGCACGGACACGGTCGCCCTGGTCGAAGCTGCCGACGCGGACATCTGCGCGCTGGGGCTCTCCGGGATCGAGGGCTCGACCCCGGAGCGCGAGTTCCGGATGCTGTCCGAGGCGGCCCAGGAGATGGGGTTGGGGCTCACGATCCATGCCGGCGAGACCAAGGGACCCGAGATCGTGCGCGCCGCGCTCGACGATCTGGGGGCGCAACGGATCGGACACGGGGTGGGCTCGATGCCGGACGACGAGCTCGTCGCAAGGTTGGTGAAGGACTTCGTTCCGGTCGAGGTCTGTCCCACCTCCAACGTCGTCCTGGGCGTCTTCCCTTCGCTCGAAGAGCACCCCTTCCCCGAGATGTGGAAGCGCGGGATGAACGTGACCGTGAACTCGGACGACCCGCCCTTCTTCTCGACGACCTTGACCGACGAACTCGAGAACGCATCGAGGCTTGCGGTGCTGGAGGTAGCCGATGTCGCGGAGCTTCAGCGCCGGGCGGCGCACGCGGCGTTCTGCTCCCAGGACGTCAAGGGGAACCTCCTGGCCGCCATCGGGGTATGGGAAGAGGAGCACACGGAGGTTCCGTCCTGACCACGCTCTGAACTTGAGATCAGTCCGCTTCGGCGAGGAGCGCTCTCAGGTCGAGCGGATCGGTGGACATCGCGATCGAGCCATCCGGATCGAGGGGCCATCCGTCGCGCGGACGGTCACGGTAGATCTCGATCCCGTTCCCATCCGGATCCCGCAGATAGATCGCCTCGCTGACCCCATGGTCGGCGGCACCATCGATCGGTACCCCCCGGTCGATGAGACGCTTGAGCGCGTCGGCCAGGGCCTTGCGGCTCGGATAGAGGATCGCGAAGTGGAAGAGCCCGGTGGTGTTCGGTGCCGGTTGCGGCCCACCCTTGCTGTGCCAGGTGTTGAGGCCGATGTGATGGTGATAGCCGCCCGCCGACAGGAACGAAGCATCGGTCCCGTAACGGGCCGTTACCTCGAAACCGAACGCGTCCGCGTAGAAGCGCTCGGCCCGTTCGATGTCGGCGACCTTCAGATGTACGTGCCCGATGATCGTTCCGGGATCGATCCCTGCTTCCATCAACTCTCCTTCGCCCGCAAAGACACTTTAAGGTTCCTACCCCGCGGCGGGCCGCGCTCCAGGAACCTCAAAGGGGTGTTCCGCGCGCTTATAAGAACGTTGGAGCGACGGCCGGATTCCCGGGCGCCGGCATGGGAAGGGGGCCCGACGGTTGCCGGCCCCCCTCCTCACGCCTCGATCACCCGCTCAGGAGGTCGTCGAACCGCGGCCCTTCATCAGCGCCACGATCAACGCGATCGCCCCGAGCCCGATGAACACCCGCGCCGAACGCGGTCAATGCCTTTCGCATCGTTGTACCTCCATCGAAGTAGTTGGGAAATGGAACTACCTCAGGAGGGCGGAGGACCTCTCCGGCTCAATCCGCCGGCAGCAACAAGCGGACGAGGCACCGGCAGGCCCAGCCTCACCGGGAACGATGTAGACCGCCGGTGCGGGCTCGCGTGGCAGGAGCGCGCGACGAGATAGCGAACGCCTCTTGCGACGGCCGACAGAAGCCAGACCTCGAGCACGACCAGGACGATCTGAAGAGCCAGACCGAGGACCACCGGTATCTCCACGGCCACGGTCCACACGTTCCCGCCCGACAGCAGGCGCTCCAACGATTCCAGTCCGAAGAAAGCTCCCGACTGGAAGAGCACAAGCCAAACCGCTACGCGGCGGCGGTCGAACGAGGCATCGTCAGACGAGCGTCGCCAGCTGTCGATCAGCGCGCCGAAACAGGTGACACCGAGACCGATGCCCACCGCCATCACCGCGGTCCACCAGCGGTGGCCGGTGTGTTGGAGGAGCCCGAGACGCTGGTGGGGATCGGGTTCGGCAAAGAGGTAGGCGAGGCCGTGAGCGGTCACCACGCCCAGCGCCGCGATCCCTCCCATCATCAGCCGGATCCGTGTGGTCATCGTGCGGGCATCATCCTTCAGTCCGGTCCGGGACGTGGAACGAGGGCCTGGGGTCGGTGGCCAGCAGACCGTAGACGATCGCGTCGTGGAAGCCTCCCGAACCTCTCGAGCCGTCCCTCAATAGCCCTTCTTCCTGGAAGCCGAGCTTCTCGGCTACCCGGCGGCTCGCGTGGTTGCCGGGTGCGGCGTGGAGCTCGAGACGGTGGAACCCGAGTTCGTCGAACGCGAATGCGATCACCGCCGATGCGGCTTCGGTCATCAGCCCGCTCCCCGCGAGATCGCTCCTGATCCAGTAGCCGATCTCGGCGCGGGAGGTGAGTCGATCCGGATCGTCGATCCCGATGACCCCGCAGACCTCGTCCCCGTAACTCACCGCGAAAGGCCATCCCTCGGAGGTCTGCCATGCCCGTTCCGCTCGGGCGGCGAAGTCTGCCTGGGCGGTGGGTGACGCTTCTTCCGCCCACGGCATCCACGGCTTGAGTTCGCTGAGAGAGGCCTCGGTCGCGCGCCAGATGGCGTCCCCGTGCGCTGCGGTCACCGGAACGAGCGCGAGGCGCGGGGTAGTGAGCACGTCGCCGATCACTCCGCAGTGACTTCGATCTCCTCGACGATCTTGGGAGAGAAGGCGTGGTGATCGGGTGACACGAACTCTACAGAGACCGTGTGTACCCCGCGCTCGAGTTCGATCTCACTGGTCGCCGACGACGGCATCGACACGTTGATGTCGTCCACGAAGATGTGAAGATGCCCGCCCCCTTCGACCGTGGAGTTCGAGTCGGTCACGAGCACGCCTCCCTGCACGTCGACGGTCACCTCGATGTCTTCTCCGGCAGGGACCGTATCGCCGTCCTTGGGCGTGACGAAGACGAGGGTGACGTCGGGGGCCGGAGGGTTCGCGCTCGAGCCTGAGTCACCGACCGAGAACGCCGTGATCCCGAGGGCGACCGCGACCAAGAGAAGGATGACGCTCACCTGCGGCTTCACCGCCTTCTGCAGGAAGAAGATGACCCCGAGGACCCCGGCGCCGAAAGCAGCGATGAGGAGCTCCAGGTCGGGACCACCCCCGTTGGACAGGATGTGAGCTAGTGGCACTTCGGATCACCTTTCCTCGGTCGAGTCGTGCTCGCGTAAGTTAACGCCACCGAGAGCGACCTGCGCGCCGGACGAATGAGGGCGTTGTCCGGAACAAAGCCGCAGGGGGCTGCGTCATAAAGCCGGAATGTGAGACTTGACCTCATTGACGATGTCGGCCGCGCCCGAGCAGCCGGTCATGGGAGAGGCTTTCGACCTCCACCTACAGGTATCGAACGCCGGACCGGAGGCTGCGGCGGACGCGGGCCTCTACCTGGGCCTCCCGGAGGAGGTTGAGATGACGACGTTCGTGGCCGATCCCTCGCTCGACTGCCATGAGGTGACCTACGACGACCCCTACCCGGGAGCAGACCCACCTTCCGCCGGCGAGGGCGACGGCTCTACATATCCGGTCTACGGAGGCACATCGTTCGAGTGCTCGGCCGCTACCCTTGCGCCCGGTTCGTCGAGTCGCGTGACCTTGTCGCTCATCCGGCGCGCTGCCCGCCCGGTTTTCCTCTACTCGTCCGTCTACGGCTCGGGCTCAGAGAGCAACTACGAGGACAACTACGCGGAGATCGAGATCGCCCCCGACGCGGATCATGCGGCCGACGTCTCGGTCTTCATGACCACGCCCCATGAAGTAGCGATCGGGGCGACGTTCGACTTCGCGATGACGATCGAGAACTCGGGACCCACCGCGGCGCAGGATGTCGTTCTGTTTGATCCGATCCCCTACGGCATCGACGACATCTCGGTCACGCCGTCGGAGAACTGCGAGATCGCCGAGCAGAACTACGGCACGGAAGAGGACCCCTATATCTATCGAGAACTGAACTGCGCACTCGGGACCCTGCAACCGGGCGAGACCACCGAGGTGAGGCTGACCTCGACACGCACGTCGGCGTGGGAGATCTACAACGACGCCTGGGTCACGACGACGTCGTACGACACGGAGTACGCGAACGACTATGCGTTCGCGTCCTTGCCTGCCGATCCATCGGTGACATCGGATCGAGGGACTCGAGTTCGTCGGAGGCGACGAGAGATGCCGCTACGAAGACTATTCGTACAAGGAGCCGATGCCGTACGCTCCGGACGCAGGAACCCCCCCTTCGATCGAGAACGGTGCGACGGAGTCTCCTATCTTCTTCGGCGGAGCCTTCCTCGCCTGCGAGCCCGGCTTGATCCAACCCGACGAGGAAGTCTCGATGTCGGTGACCCTGCGACGGACGCGCGCGTGGGAACTTTGGAATGGCGTGTCGGTCTACGCATCGAACTTCGATCCCAACTGGGAGAACAACTACGCCGAGCTCCACATCGATCCCGACAAGACGCACGAGGCTGATATCTCCGTGCAGATGACGGGACCGGAGGACGCTGCGGTCGGCGAGACGTTCGACTACACGATCACCGTCACGAACAACGGTCCATCGGCGGCACCGGAGGTGTGGCTGGACGATGCACTGCCCTTCGGAGTGGACGTGTCCTCGGTCGAACCCGCCGAGGATTGCACCTTGACCGAGTACCCGGGTTACGCGGAACCTCAGCCGGGCGACGCGATGCCGTCTTTCTACGGGTACAGGGAGGTGCGGTGCGGTCTCGGCGAGATGGCCGCCGGAGAGGCGCGGACCGTGACGATCGAGGCTACGAGGACGTCCGAGTGGGAGCTGTGGAACTCGGCCTGGGTATCGACCTCCGCCTACGACGCGAACTGGGACAACGACTACGCCGACCACGCCCTTCCCGGGGACGATCCCTGGGGATCCTGCGTGACGGGCGAAGGCACGAGCGGTGACGATCCGATCGTCGTGGGCGACTGCGACGTGGATTCGGGCACAGGAGCCGACAACGTCACGGTGCAGCCCAGCTCCGATGCCGGCGCTCACGACATCCGTACCGGCAAGGGCGACGATTCTGTCAGCTTGCTTGTCGCATCGGGTAGTTCCGGCCAAAGGACCTTCAGCATCGCTACCGGTCAGGGCGACGATCACATCTCGATCGTGGTGGGACCCAGTGGACAAGGCGCTCGCATCTTCATCGAGGCGGGCGCGGGAGACGACTCGATCGACATCGATGCCGCCCCATCGGTCACCGATCTGCGGATCGTGATCCACGGCGGTGACGGCAACGATGAGGTTCGTGCGATCCGCTATCTATCGGGCAAGGTTCGTTCGAAGATCAAGCTCTTCGGCGGCCCGGGCCGTGACCGGCTGATCGCGGGGGAGGGCGACGACCTGCTGATGGGAGGGCGCGGCCGCGACGCTATCGACGGCGGTGCCGGTGACGACTTCATGCGGGGCGGACTCGGTCGCGACACCTGCGGCGGAGGTCCGGGTGCCGACGACGTCTACTGCTAGGAACTAACGAGAGGTTGAGCCAGGAGGGCCAGCGTGACGA
>JAENWQ010000103.1 GCA_016649855.1 Actinomycetota bacterium
GGAGTCGTCGACCTCGTGAGCGAGGTTCCCGTCTACGACCTCTATCGCCCACTCACCTTCGAAACACTTCCTCAGGTGGTCCGGGCCCTCGAAGGGTCCGTGCTCCAGGGATCCTGACTAGTGGTGGTGGGTCGCCTCGACAACGGCACCGAGCCAGTCATCGACCGCCTTCTGATAGTCGCCCCACGCCCCCTTGAGTTCGTCCCAATCGACCGTCGCTGTGCTCATCGTTCCTCCTTGGTGGCCCGGCCGGGCCGTAGATGTCGAAGGTTACTTACTCGCTATCCTCGGGCGACGCGACCCTACTGAGGAGGACGATCAGCCCGGCGGCTCGTGTGACCAGAAGGAGTCGAACATCAGCAAACCGATAGAGGACTACGCGCTCGTGGGAGACACGCACACGGCGGCGCTCGTTGCCCGTGACGGCTCCGTCGATTGGCTGTGTCTTCCGCGCTTCGACTCTCCAGCGATATTCGCCGCGCTCCTCGACAACCGGGGAGGACGCTGGTCGCTGGCCCCCACCGAGCAGAGCGTGGCCGTGAACCGTCGTTACGTCGAGGGCAGCCTTGTCCTCGAAACCACCTTCTCGACCGGGTCCGGAAAGGTCGCGGTCACAGATTGCATGCCGCTGGAACGAACGCTGGATGTGGACGACCCCACACCGATCCGATCCGACAATGCCTTTCTCCGCCATGTGTCATGCGCCGAAGGAACGATGGAGATGCATATGGAGTTCTCGCCTCGCTTCGGGTACGGGCAGGAAGAACCCCGCCTCAGGTTCCGGGGCGGCGAGTTGTGGGCGGAAGGCGAGGCCCTGGCGGTCGTCCTGCGTGGTTCCGTGGACCTCGAACTGCAGGGCGGCACCGCCGCATCGACCTTCACCCTTGAAGCGGGAGACGCGCTCGATTTCGTGCTCCAGATCGCGGACGCACAAGGAGACCCTCTGCGTCCCGAGGACGTCGAAGGAACGATCCAAGTGACCGCCGAGTTCTGGCACGACTGGATCGAGCGATGCCGGTACCGGGGTCGATGGCAGAAAGAGGTAACTGCCAGCCTCCTCGTACTGAAAGGGCTGACGTACTCCCCGACCGGCGGCATCGTGGCCGCCCCGACGACCTCGCTGCCCGAAGACCTCGGCGGCGAACGCAACTGGGACTACCGCTTCTGCTGGCTCAGGGACGCGACCTTCACCCTGGACGTCCTGCTCGAACAAGGCTTCACCGGCGAAGCGATCGAGTGGCGCGACTGGCTCCTCAGCTCGATCCGCGGGAACGGAGAAGAGCTGCAACCGCTCTTCGGCGTGGGTGGGGAAACGGATACCGAAGAGATCGAGCTCACGTGGCTGTCCGGGTACGAGAACTCGAGGCCGGTCCGAGCCGGCAACGCGGCAAGCAAACAGTTCCAGCTCGATGTCTACGGGGAGATCCTCGATGCGATGCACTCTGCCCGCCGGGCCGGACTGGGAACCTCTCCGGCAGATTGGGCTCTGGAGAAAAGGCTCGTCGGTCAGGTACTGGAGCGGTGGCAGGATCCCGACGCAGGCATCTGGGAAGTGCGCGGTAGCCAGCACAACTTCGTTCATTCGAAGGTGATGGCGTGGGTGGCCCTCGATCGCGCGGTCCAGGCGGTCGACCACTTCGGCCTCGACGGGGACCGGGATCTTTGGAACCGAACCCGTTCCGAGATCGAGAGGGATATCTGGGACAAGGGCGTCAACGAGGAACGCGGGACCTTCCGGCGCTCCTATGAGGACCCCGGTCTCGACGCGGCACTCCTCATGCTTCCGATGGTCGGATTCGTCGACGCAGCTAACGAGGTGATGACGAACACCATTGAAGCCATCGAATCGGATCTCCTCCATGAGGGCTTCGTTCTCCGGTATCTCAGCGACGACGGGATTCCGGGTGACGAAGGAACGTTCCTCCTGTGCACGTGCTGGCTCGTCGACAACCTCGCGATGATCGGACGGCGGGACGATGCACTCGGATACTTCGAACGCGTCTTGGGCGTCGCGAACGACGTCGGGCTCCTGGCCGAGGAGTACGACTCCCGCGCTAAGCGATTAGTGGGGAACTTCCCGCAAGGTTTCTCTCACATCGCGGTGATCACCGCGGCGATGGCTTTCGAGACCCAAGGACGGACATCGATCCTTCACCGTCACGAGACGGACGCCTGAGCGCGGCTTGACCTCGACGCCTGCACGCCTGAAGGTGCCGTCATGGAAGTGATCTTGGGCCTCTGTGCAGCCATCGCCTACGGAGCGGGGGATTTCGCAGGTGGGCTCGTTTCCCGTCGAGCGAACGTCCTCATCGTGGTCGCGCTGTCTCAGGTGATCGGGTCCACGATCCTCATCCCCGCAATCATCGTCGTCGGTGGTGAACTCACGACCTCGGCGATGGGATGGGGGGCGGTCAGCGGGATCGCCGGAGGGGTCGGGGTCATCCTTCTGTACACGGGACTGTCTCGTGGACGGATGAGCGTGGTCGCCCCGATAACCGCAGTGCTAGCCGCGATCGTTCCCGTGGGGTTCGGTCTGGTCACAGGTGAAAGGCCTTCCCCCCTTGCCCTCATCGGAGTGGTGATCGCGTTGGGGTCGGTCGGACTGGTGTCTGCTGCTCCCGATCCGGGAGCGCCCGGAGGTGGGGCCGGAACCGATGACCCGGATATCCGGGAGCAGCCTTCCTCAGGGATCGCAGAAGCGCTGGGAGCCGGCGTGGGCTTCGGTTTCTTCTTCGTGGCCTTGGCTGAAGCCGGATCGGGCTCGGGCTTGTATCCGATCCTCTTCGCCCGCATCGGATCCTTGCTCCTCGTAGGAGCGATCATCTTCTTCAGGCACCCCTCGAGGACGGGCATGCGTGAGTCGCTTCCCGGGATCGCCGTTGCCGGAACGCTGGATGTGGCCGCCAACGTCCTCTACCTCCTCGCGACGCGACAGGGCCTTCTATCTCTGGTCGCGGTGTTGACCTCCATGTACCCGGCCACCACCGTTCTCCTGGCCCGAACCGTCTTGTCCGAGCGGCTCGCCCGGACCCAGGCGGTCGGACTGGTCCTGGCTACTGCAGCGGTGGCCCTCATCGCCACCGGCTAGATCCGGTCAGTCCGCGAGAAGCTTGGTCAGCCGGGAGCGCGCCGTGCTCAGCGAACGGGCCCGACGCCGCCAGCCCTTCCACGGGTCGCTCTTCGCCCGTTCGATCACATCTTTCATGGAGCAGTCCCTGGGGCCGAACCTCTTGGCGTCGACCTCGTCCCAGTCGAGGGTCACCGCGACCGGGGCGCCCGGAAGGGGACGCACGGAATATGGAGCAACGACGGTCGCGCCCGCAGAGTTCCGCATCCAGTCGAGGAAGAGCCGGCCCTTCCTCTTCTCCTTACGTCCCTCGACGGTGAGCTCGTCGGGATAGTCCCGAGCCAGAAGCGACATGACGTCCCGGGCGAACGGTCGCGTCTCGGCGTAGGTCGCGCCCTTCACCGGGACGGTCAGATGCAGGCCGCGCGATCCGCTGGTCTTCACGAAGGGAACGAGCCCCAGGTCCTCGAGCAGCTCTCTGGTCAGATGGGCGGCCCGCTTGACGACCGAGAAGTCGTCGGTGGACGGATCGAGATCGAACACGATCTGATCGGGGCGCTCGAGGTCGCCGGCTGTGTTCAGCGACATGTGCACCGTGATGACCGCTTGCGTCGCCAGGTACACGAGCGTCGGTCCGTCCCCCACCACATGGTCGACGGTTCGCCCGCCCCTCTTGCCGACCGTCTTGCGTTCGATCCAGTCCGGGAAGTAGGCGGGTGCGTCCTTCTGGAAGAACCGCTTGCCGTCGATACCGTCCGGGAAACGTTCGAGCGTCAGGAGCCGACCGGCAACGTATGCCTCCATGGTCGGCGCGATGGTTCGGTAGTAGTCGACGAGATCGGTCTTGGTGTAGCCCTCGTCGGGCCACAGGATCTTGTCCGGGTTCGACAGGTCTATCGTTCTATGCCCGGCCTTGATCCTCGCCTTCTTGGTCGTCGCCATCCGCCCCCCTACTGTGTGGAGTCGGAACCGGTTCACCGCTTCGCCCTCGATGATAGTGCGACCGGTGCTACTATCCGATAAACCGGATGATAGGAGTTCGAAGTGGTAGGTCGCCCAGCGATCGTGGAGCTGAAGCCGACACCTCTCCCGGATGTGGAGCTCGTCGCCCGCATGTTCCGGACGCTCGGCGACGCGACCCGTCTGCGGATCATGGAACTGTTGATCGACGAGGGCGAGCTTCACCAGATGGAGATCGTCCGTCGTCTTGGTGCATCACAAGCGCGAGTGTCGGAACACCTGGCGTGTCTCACCTGGTGCGGCTTCGTGGCCGCTCGGACCGAAGGTCGCAAGACGCTCTACCGTGTCGCCGACAAGCGCGTTCGCTCCCTGATCTCCTCGGCGCATCGGTTCCTGGCTAGTAACGAAGCTGCGATAGCCAGTTGCCGAAGGATTGATCCCTGATGGCTACGGAGATCGACCTCCCTGGCCTCAGGCAATTGCTCGACCGCGGCGGTGTGCAGGTGATCGAGGTTCTCCCGAAGCACGAGCACGAGGAGGAGCACCTGCCCGGCGCGATCAACATCCCGCTCAAGTCGATGAACGCCGATGCAGTGTCCGGTCTCGATAGGTCGCGTCCGACCGTCGTCTACTGCTGGGACGACATATGAGACATGAGCCCGCGAGCTGCGTGTCAGCTCGAAGCGATGGGGTTCAACGACGTCTACGACTTCGTTGACGGAAAGATCGAATGGATGGTCAACGGCTTGCCGGTCGAAGGTAACGGCCCCCACTTCGCGATGGCCGGTGAAGTGGCGACCAAGGATGGCGTTCACACGTGCATTCTCGGGAGCATGGTCACGGAGTCGGTGAGGGAGATGAAGGAGCGCGGTGAGTCGTTCTGTCTCGTGTTGAACAGCGAGGACATCGTCCTGGGGCGATTGCGTAAGAAACAGCTCGATCCCGACTCCGACGCCCTGGTGGAAACAGTCATGGAAACCGGCCCGACGACCGTGCGTCCGATCGAGCCGGCGAAGCCGCTCCTCGAGAGGATGGAGAAGCACAACGTTCCTGCCATCGTCGTGACGACCAAGAAGGGGCAGTTGGTCGGAGTGGCACGCCGCGAAGACCTGCGGCGACTAGTAGAGGAGAGCTCATGACGATCGATATCGATCCTTTGGAGACACAGGAGATGGGGTCGGGCTCTCCGATCTGAACACCAAGGGACGGGCCCTCTTCATCGATCCGGCTCAGGTCCTCATGATCTGAGCGATGTCGGCGCGATCGATGCTTTGTTGCACACGCCATGCCGACAGCGCGGATGCAACCACGGTAACCACGACGGTCAGGACGAGCGCGACGAGTGGGACGACCAGCAGAGGTTCGGGAGGAAGATTGGGACGGAGGTCGAGACGCACGTGCATGAGCGCTGCTACCGGTATCCCGGCTGCGGCGGCAACCCCGAGGGAGATGAACGCGGCCCCGAGGATCTCGACGAACGACGTGGTGAACTCCGCTCCGCGCGAGAACCCCATGCGGCGAGTGATCGCGCTGGCGATGACGGTGTCCCGATGCCGGGCCTGGAGGTAGAGGAACAGCCCCAGCATCGCGATGAGGCCGGACGCCCCCCCGAGCGCTCCAAGGACGCCGAGGGTCCAGAGTAGGGACTGCAGACCGGGGGTATCGAGCACGATCCCGGTGTTGATCGTGCGCAGCATGGTGACATCGTTCTCGAGAAGCGTGCGTTCGATGAACTCCGGGTCCCCCTTCGCCCACAGCTGCTGGCCGGAGGGAGAGTAGGACGAGCCGATCACAGACATGATGTCTCGGAAATTGTCGATCGAGACGACGACCGCATTCTCGTCTCCCGAGACTCCGGGGAAGGCGTCGAGCGTCTCGACGACATCGACCGGCACCGAATCGCCACCACCGTTGAGGCCCCCACTTAACCCGGGGCCGACGACGGCAGCGGGCACCGGGTCACCCTCCGCGGTGAGGTCGTCCAGTAGTTGCGACAGCGGGATATCGGCGAAGGTCGTATCCCAGTAGGCCGCCTCCTCGAAGGTCGCGGGATCGATCCCCACGAGCGTCACCTGTTGGAACTCATCTCCGACCGAGATGCGGTCTGCCTTGGACACGAGCGTCGTAGGGAACGGAAGTCCTTCGCGCTGTTCCGCCGCCGACGTGATGGCCGAGAAATCGCTACCGACGAACAACTTGGCCTTCGCCTCCGTGGTCGCCTTTACGGATGCACTGACCGTGATCCCATACAGCATCACGCCGAGAGCACACGCCCCGGCGGTGACCAGCACCTGTGTCATCCCCGGGGCACCGGCCAGTCGCTTCGACGCCAGGAATACCGGAGGAGAGGACTCGCGCAGCATCCGACCGATGCGAGGAGTCAGGAACCTAAGGATCATCGCCCCAACGACCGACACGCACAAGATCAGGACGATAGGAACGGCCATCGTCGTCCGGTCGCGGAGCCCTAGATCGCTCGTCCCCTCGAGATGACTCCGCAACCGGTAGCCGGCGAATCCTCCCGCGATCGCAAAGCCCACGGCGATCAGCACGGCTTTGCGTTCGGTTCCGGTGTCTCCCTCTTCGGCGATCTCCTTCTCCGCCCTACGCACCGCGAAGGCGGCCCCCGTTCCGAGCGTGATGAGACCGACGAAGGCCATGACGATCACGCGCGGAAGGTCCGAGGTCGCCGCGCCGAACGGAAGGCCGTGGGCCGGTCCCACCAGCTTCACGATGCCGAACCCCAAGTAAACCCCGGCCGCCGTCCCCAGGACGGCCGGCAGCGCTGCTTCGAGGCCGTAGCGAATGCCCTGCGCCAGCGGACCGAGGCCGCGCGCTGACAGCGACCGAGCTTCGACGATCCGGCGGCGAACCAGGTAGAAGCCAGCCGCCGCCATGACACCAAGCGCCACCAGGCCCCCGGCCACCGCGAGGAGATCCACCACGGGGGTGATCGTTTCGATCCTCTCCTCGGCCGCCCGTTGCACGTTGTACAGAAGGCTCCCAACCCCAAAGGTGTAGTCGTTGATGGGGAGATCACCCCCTTCGCCCGCTCGCCTCCTCAGAACGGCCCCCACATGATCGAGGTCTTCGACCAGGGCGGAGACTGCGGCCATGTTCGGCTCGGGCATCTCGAGGGCACTTCCCACCTGATGGTTGGCAAGTCCCCCGCCCCCACCGCGAGCTTGTAGTAATCGTCGCCGGGGACGATGGCGAACGCCGGCGGATACGTCATGTCACCCGCGGATTGGTAGATCAGCTCACCGAAGCCCTGCCAAAAGGCTCGCGGTACGTCGAGTGGGAGGAACCGGTATGTACCGGCGACGCGAACCTTCCCCTCGCGCGTAGGTCCCGATAATGAGATCCGGTCGCCCGGCTCCACGCCTAACACTTCCGCGGTGACGTCGGCCAGCCACACCCCTCGGTTCAGGTTTCCCGTCCCTGCGATCTTCTCGACGTGGTCGAGGGCATCATCGCGGTGAATCAGCCGTACGACCTGTTCCTCGCCGGCGCGTGATACCCGGCTGATGGCGCCAACCAGGGTCGTCGAGACCTCGCCCAGGTGAGGAACACCTTCTATCTCGTCCGCGATCGCGGTCTCGACTGACGACTCGATCCGCTTCAGTGTCTGGACGTCCTGGGAGGCCTCCTCGAGGCCGAGGAACGAAAGACTGAATGAGCTCCGGTAGCTGACCCTCAGACCCGCAGCCCATACCGTTGATTCCTCGATCTCGCCGCTGAGCGACGCGGTCTCGCTCGCCTTCAGAAAGGTGGGGCCGGACGCGGTCGCGATCGCAAGGATCGCGGACGCGAGGATGGTGATTCCGAGTATCTGCGGGAAGCGCCGCAACAGCAAAGGCGCCTTGGCCCACAGGATCGTCGCGCGCCCCGTGGTCATCGTCTCTCTCCCACGATCTCCCCGTCCTCCATCTCGACCATGCGGTCGAGTTGCGCGATCGCCCGCTGACTGTGGGTCGCGACCAGGCACGCCGCGCCGGAGCTCACCGCGGCGCGGAAAGCCCCGAAGATCGTCGCCTCGCGGGTCTTATCCTGATGGCCCGTCGGCTCGTCCGCGATGACGAGACGCGGAGCAGTCACGAGCGCCCTGGCGAGCGCGGTCCGCTGCTGTTCGCCGAACGAGACCTGCCGGGGTCGCCTGTCCGCCAGGGATCCTAGCTCCAGCAGCTCGATGACCTCGCGAACCCGCCCCGCCCGGCGACGGGACTTCTGGCCCGCCAGCATTAGAGGCAGGCCAATGTTGTCGGCGAGGCTCAACTCGTCGAGGAGACCCAGACGCTGGGGAACCACCGCGATCTGATCCCAACCGAGGCGGGCCATATCGGGCGACGTTCCCATCCAGGACACCTCGCCTTCATCGGGGTGTTCCCAACCGCACAGCATGTTGATCAGCGTCGTCTTACCGGACCCCGACGGTCCGACCACCCCGACCAGCTCACCGGCGTCGACCGCGAAGCTGACCGACCGCAGCGCGTGCACGGTCTCGGGCCCGCGGTGAAAGCGCTTGGAGACTCCGGTGAGAGCCGCTAGATGAGACGGCTCGCTCACCCCACCCTCCGTCCGGACTCCAGACGGATGGTTTCGTCGGCGCGTTCGGCCACCACAGGATCGTGCGTGGCGAAGATCACTGCCGTCCCTCGCTTGGCTATGTGTCCAACGACCTCCAATAAAGCGGTGGCCGAAGCGTGGTCGAGTTCTGCGGTTGGTTCATCGGCGACGAGGATCGGAGGCGCTCCGACCGCTGCCTGAGCGAATGCCAGACGCTGTTGCTCCCCGCCCGAGAGCTCCTCCGGCCGGTGGCCCGCGAGGGCCCCGATACCGA
>JAENWQ010000014.1 GCA_016649855.1 Actinomycetota bacterium
CGATAGGGGATCTCGAGGGCCTGGAGGATCTTCTCCTGGTTCGTTCGGATCGCGGCGAACTCATCCCATGAATCATCGGGATGTGTGAACGAGAACTGCTCGACCTTGTCGAACTGGTGCACGCGGATCAGTCCCTTGGTGTCCTTCCCATAGCTCCCGGCCTCGCGGCGGAAGCAGGTGGACATCCCTGCGTAGCGGGTGGGGAGGGAATCACCTTCGAAGGTCTCGTCCGAGTGCATCGAGGCAAGCGCAACCTCGGAGGTCCCGGCGAGATAGAGGTCGTCCTTCTCGATCCGGTAGTACTCGAACTCCTCGGCCGGAAAGAACCCGGTCCCGAACATCGCGCGCCCCCGGACCAGGACCGGAGTGACCACCGGTTGGAAGCCGCGTTCGAGCAGGAAATCGACCGCGAACCGCACGAGCGCCAGTTCGAGGATCACTCCTCTCCCGGTGATGTACACGAACCGGCTGCCCGAGGTCTTCACCGCGCGCTCCGAGTCGAACAGCCCGAGGGCCTCTCCCAGCGCGACGTGGTCCTTGGGCTCGAAGTCGAAGTCGGGCTTGTCGCCGACCTCGCGCTCGACGACGTTGTCGGCTTCGGAGACTCCCTCGGGAACGGAGTGATGCGGCAGGTTGGGAAGGAACGCGGCGGCTTCGTTAAGTTCGGCTTCGGCCTTCTCGAGTTCGGGCTCGATGGCCTTCAGTTGTTCCGCGAGCACGCGCGCTTCTTCGATCGCCGCGGGACGCTCGATCGGACCCGCTTGGCCGATGGCTTTCGACGCCCGGTTGTGTTCCGCTCTCAGTGCCTCGACCCGCCCCAGCACCGCTCGGTGTTTGGAGTCGAGCTCAACGGCGCGGTCAAGTCCCTCGACCCCTCCACGCCGCTCGTAGGCGGCACGGACGGCACCGAGGTCCTCCCTAACCAGCCTTAGATCGATCATCTGCACCTTGAGGGGCGACGCGCTTGCGGTCGGTCGGTCCCCTGCCGGCACCCGCCATCGCCTTGGAGATGGCCTCGCGCTCCTCTTCGGACAGGTTGTGCTCGGAAGCGAGGTTACGGATCGGCTTGGAGTAGGTCCGCGACTCGGTCCGGCCGTTGATCGAGGTGATCACGAGGCCGTCGCCGTGGTCGTCGAGCAGCGCCGCCGAGAACGACAACCGACCCCCCATCTCATCGAAGGCGTCGTAGCGAACGACGTGGAACCGCTGGACCCCCAACCTCCGGGAGGCGATCTCTCGCTTGAGATCGGTCCCCAGGGAATCGAGCTGCCGGCCGTAGCCGTCGAGCTGCTCGCCCCAGGCGCTCATGGTCGCCACGAGGTCTCGTTCGGAGCCGTCGCCCCGCACGACCTTGTACTGGCGGTTCATCCTCCGCAGCCTGAAAGCCAGGAATACCGCCACGATGAAGGCGATCAGGGCGACCGCCGCCACGGCGACGATCAGAAGGGTCAGCTGATGGTTGGTGAGGTCAGACACGGTGCGAAATCCTACACTCCCCCTACGCGCCCACCTTTGAGGTGTCTAGCCCGCGCCCGGTCGCACGGAAACCACCTTAAAGGTGTCTAGCCCGCGCCCGGTCGCACGGAAACCACCTTAAAGGTGTCTAGCCCGCGCCCGGTCGCACGGAAACCACCTTAAAGGTGTCTAGCCCGCGCCCGGTCGCACGGAAACCACCTTAAAGGGGAGTTAGATCAGCTTGGCGTTCAGGGTCAGGGTGATCGAGGGGTTGAGGGCGTTCGAGATCGGGCAGCCGGTCTTGGCCGCCTCGGCCTTCTCCTGGAACACGGAGTCGTCGATCCCCGGGACGTTGCCCAGGGCGTCGAGCGTGATCGACAGGATGCGCCAGCCGGCGTCGGTCTTGTCGAAGTCGACGGTCGCCGTGACGGTCAACTGTTCCGCCGGGGTGTCGTTCTTTGCGAGCTCGCTCGACAGCGACATCGAGAAACACGACGCATGGGCGGCGGCGATCAACTCCTCAGGGCTCGTCTTACCGCCGGAGCTCTCGGTGCGTGCAGCCCAGGTCACCGGCTGGTCCGAGATCGCTCCGCTCGCCACGTTGAAGCTTCCGGAGCCTTCGAACAACGTGCCATTCCATACCGCGGTTGCACTGTGCTGGATCGCCATCTGGTCCCTCCCGGTTGATGTGATTACGAACCAGAACCTAAGCCATCGATCACTTGTAGACGACCCTCGGATCGAGGAACGCGTAGACGATGTCCACGATGAGGTTGGCGACGATCACGAAGAACGCAGCAAGCACTGTGGTCCCGAGGATCACAGGCAGGTTCGAGGACGTGACCGCATGGACGGCGTAAGCCCCGATCCCGGGGATGTTGAAGATCCGCTCGGTGATGATCGCGCCACCGAGAAGGATCCCGAGATCGAGCCCGTACATCGTCACCACCGGGGTCAGCGCGGAGCGCAACTGGTGCCGGATGACCGAATGCTCCGGTAACCCCTTCGCACGAGCGGTGCGCACGTAGTCCTCGTTCTGGACCTCAAGAAGGTTGCTCCGAACGAGACGTGAATAGATGGCTACGTCGGTGAGCGCCAATACCAACCAGGGAAGCCACATCACCTTGAACCACTGGACCGGATCGCTCGTGATCCCGACGTAGCTCCCGACATCGTAGATATCGAGGGCTCCGTCGAAGAAGAAGATCGCAAGGAGTCCCAGCCAAAAGGTCGGCATCGACAGGAAGATGAGTGCAAACACCATCGAAGAGCGGTCGAACAGGCTTCTTCGTTTGATCGCCGACACGATCCCGATCAGCACACCCAGGACCAGCCAGATGATCGAAGCCCCGATCGCCAGCGATGCGGTAGGCGGAAGTCTCAGCAAGATCGCCTCGAGGACGGGCTGATTCGATTGATACGAGTAGCCCAGATCCCCATGCACCATCCGCCAGATGTAGCGTCCGAACTGAACCGGGACCGGTTGATCCAGACCGAGACGTTGCTCGATGTTCTCGACCAACTCGGGTCGGGGGTTCTTGCCGGCCATCATGACCGCGACGCTGCTGTGTCCTCCAGGACCCGCCTTCCCGCTACCACCCGGAAGGATGAAGAAGATGGCGAACACGCTGGCGGCAACGAGCATGAGCATCACCCACGACCACAGCAGGCGCCGGACGATGTACTGGGTCATCGGTTCAGTGAATCACCCTTGGTAGGGGTAAGAAGAACAGCCCTCAGGGCCCCCCGGAGGCGGCCGTTCGGAGGTGGGCCAGGATGCCCTTCTCGATCACGTCGTCGTCGCTCCAGCGCTCCTCGAGGTTCTCGGTGCCGGCGTAGCCGAACAGGGCTTCCTTCAGCTCCCCCTGATACCCGAGAGCGGCGAGAACCTCCGACAGCTCGGCTCTGAGTGCGTCGTCGAGGGGCACGAACTCGAGGTCCTCGGGTCGAGGGAAATACAACCGGTTCAGATCGAAGAGCCGCTGCAGTTCGGGCACCGGGTCGGGGTGATCGTCGACCCTCAGATCCACGGCCCGGTCGATCGTGCCCCCGTAGCCACCGCCTTCACGGACGACCATCACCGACGCCGACTGCCGGCCACGCCGGTCGCCGCCGGCCCGGTCGCCGGCGTTCAGCGCCGCCAGCAACCGCAGGGCGAGCTCGCCCGTGCTGTTCTCGAACGCCTCACACATCGCATCGACAACCTCGGGACCGACGAGGATGTTTCCCTGGCAGCAGTACCCGTCTCCGGTCCGGCCCCCCGCCCAGTCGTAGCACTCCGCTCCGGTGTAGGTCGCCGCTCCACCCGTCCCATCGACGACGCCCAGCTGACGGTGATCCCTCTCATCGTCTGCGCCGGTCAGCTCGGCGACGACCACATCGGCGCTCTTACCCGCCCGCAGGAGCTCGAGGCCACCGGGCCCGTAGCCGAGGTTCGCCAGGGCCTGGGTTGCGACCGCTCCGACCGGCGCGGCGCACCACGGAACGGCGGCGCCCACCGCGAGAAACTTGGAGGCGACCGCCACACCCCATTCGGGACCCGACTCGGAAGATGGGTCCCACGCAGCGATCGAGAAAGTCATCTCTTCCCGATCGCGGCGGGCCGAGGGCTCATGGGGCTACCTTTGACTCGCTCATGTTTCCCCGATCGCGGCGGGCCGAGGGCTCATGGGGCTACCTTTGACTCGCTCATGATGTCCTAGGCGTGTGCGGCCTGCTGCAGCTTCTCACCCTGCTCGAGCGGGTACCAGCACGCCGCGATGTGGTCCGGGTCGACCTCGTCGAGAGGCGGGAACTCGGTTCTGCAGTTCTCCGGGACGCCATCCGGGCCACCTACCTGGTGCGCTTTTGGACAACGGGGATGGAACGGACATCCGGGCGGAGGATCGATCGGCGACGGCACATCTCCTTCGAGCACGATGCGCTCGCTGCCCGAGGAATCGCTATGACCCTTGGGCACCGCCGAGAGCAACGCGGCGGTGTAGGGGTGTTTCGGGTTCTTGTACAGCTCGGTCGCCTCGGCAACCTCGACGATCCGGCCGAGGTACATCACCGCGATGCGGTCCGAGATGTGCTGCACGACGCGGAGGTCGTGGCTGATGAAGACGTACGTAAGCTTGAACTCGTCCTGAAGGTCCTCGAGGAGGTTGAGGATCTGTGCCTGGATCGAGACGTCGAGAGCCGAAACCGGCTCGTCGCACACGATCAGCTTCGGGCGCAGCGCGAGCGCGCGGGCGACCCCGATCCTCTGTCGCTGGCCACCGGAGAACTCGTGCGGGTAGCGGTTGTAGTGCTCGGGGTTCAAGCCGACGCGATCCATCAACTCCTGAACCTTCTTCTTGCCCTCACCCTCGGTCTTGTGGATCTTGAACGGGGCCCCGACGATCTGACCAACCGTCTGCCTCGGGTTTAGCGAGGCGTAGGGGTCCTGGAAGATCATCTGCATCTCGCTCCGCAAGCGGCGCATCTGAGAACGGCTAAAGCCGGAGATCTCTTCGCCTTCGAACCAGATCTTTCCGGCGGACGGCTCGATAAGCTTCAGCAACAGTCGAGCGGTGGTGGACTTCCCACAACCGGACTCCCCGACGAGCCCGAGGGTCTCGCCCGACTTGACCTCGAAGGAGATGTTGTCAACCGCGTGCACCGCGGCGACCTCCCTCTGAAAGATGATGCCTTTGGTGATGGGGAAGTTCTTCGTGAGCCCCTCGACCTTGACGAGGTAGTCATCCGCCGGTTGAGCGATGTCGGTCATGATGCCGCCTTCGTTCGAGGGGCCTGGCGCTCGGCCCAGACCCTCGTCTTCTCTGCGGCCGAGAGGTGACAGGCGTCGGGGTGGCCCGCCCCCCGGTCTTTGATCTCGGGATCATCTTTGTCGCAGGGATCGAAACGGTGGGGACAACGAGGGTGGAACGAACAACCATTGGGAGTTCGGATCAAAGACGGTGGCGCTCCCTCGATCGGAACCAGCTTCGAGCCCTTGTGGTCCACGTGTGGGATCGACTCGAGCAAGCCCCATGTATAGGGATGCTGTGGGTTGCCGAAGACCTCATCGCGCGTGCCCATCTCGACCGCGCGACCGGCGTACATCACCATCACCTTGTTCGCGACCTCCGATACGACACCGAGATCGTGGGTGATGAGGATGACCCCGATATCGAACTCCGTCTTGACCCGCTCGATCAGATCGAGGATCTGGGCCTGAACCGTCACGTCAAGGGCCGTGGTGGGCTCGTCGGCGATCAAGAGATCCGGGTTGTGAGCCATGGCCATCGCGATCATGGCCCGCTGTCGCATGCCGCCCGAGTACTGGTGGGGGAAGTCCCGGAACCGTTCCTTGGGCTTCGGGATCCCCACCGCACCCAGGAGGTCGTAGGTGCGCTGTTCCGCCTGCTTCTTGGGGATCTTGTCGTGGCACAGGATGGCCTCGACGATCTGGTCTCCCACCCGGTAGAAGGGATGGAGGCAGGAGAACGGATCCTGGAAGATCATCGCCATCTCCTTGCCGCGGATCTTCCTCAGATCCTCCTTGCCGAGCTTCAGGAGGTCGCGGCCCTTGAACAGCACCTCACCCGTGATGTTGGCCGCGTTGCGGTCGGTGAGGCCGAGGGCCGTCAGGTTCGTGACGCTCTTCCCGGACCCGGACTCACCCACGATCCCGAACGTGTCGCCCCGGTCGACCGTGAAGGACAACCCATCGACCGCCTTAACCAAACCGTCACCGGTCGGGAAGTGGACCCTCAGGTCTTTGACCTCGAGCAGCGTCTCGGTACTCATAGTTCGGTGAGCATACGGGTTAGTTATCTCTCCTGGGAGGGGTTACGAGTACCTGACCCGTGGGTCAAGGCTCGCGTAGACGACGTCCACGATCAGGTTGGCGAGGATCACGAACATCGCCGCGAACAGCGTCGTCCCGAGGATGATCGGGAGATCTGAGCTCGAGATGGCATCGACCGCGAGAAGTCCGATCCCCGGGATGTTGAAGATCCGTTCCGTGATGATCGCGCCACCCAGGAGGATCCCGAGGTCCAGTCCGTACATGGTCACGACCGGAGTAAGCGCGCTCCGCAGGATATGACGGATCACCGATCGCTCCTTGAGACCCTTGGCCCTGGCGGTCCGGATGTAGTCCTCGGACTGCACCTCGAGCATGTTGCCGCGGACCATCCGCGTGTAGAAGGCCGCGAAGGTGACCGCGAGAACCAGCCACGGAAGCCACATCGTGGCGAACCACTGCGCCGGATTGTCGGTGATGGATGCGTAATCACCCACGCTGTAGACGTTGAGATTGGAGTCGAAGTAGAAGATCGCGATCAGACCGAGCCAGAACGTCGGCATCGAGACCCCGATCAACGCGAAGAGCATCGAGCCGCGGTCGAGTAACGACCGTCGTTTCAAGGCGGAGATGATCCCGATGGGGATACCGATCAACAGCCACACGATCGATGCCCCGAAAGCGAGTGACGCGGTTGCCGGAAGCCGGTGGAACACGGCCTCCCTGACGTCGATCTGGGACTGGTAGGAGTACCCGAGGTCCCCATGGAGCGCGTTCCAGACGTACCGGCCGAACTGTACGTACACCGGCCTGTCCAGACCCAGACGCTCCTCGATGTTCTTGACCAGTTCGGGCCGAGGGTTACGCCCGGCCATCATGACGGCGACCGGCGAGGCGCGACCGTCCTCCTTCCGGCCCGTCCCTCCGGGCAGAACGAAGAAGATGAGGAATACGACCATGACGACCAGCATGACCATCACGAACGACCACAGCAGCCGTCTGATCACGTATTGAAGCATCTGACTCTCCTCGTCGTCTGCCGGCCGGTGTCTCCTTGACCTTCAACCGGGCCCTGGTGTTCCCAGAACTGGTACTCCCAGAACCCCGGTGAAGGGCGGGGCCGGCCGAAACCGGCCCCGCTGCTTCACTTCGCAGCTACTTCAACTCCGTTACCTACTCGGCGGTTGTTACTCCTGCAACCACCCAGTCGATGTGCGAGAAGAAGGTGTTGTAGATCGGGTTGACCAGGTTCTCCGAGTAGATGATCGTCTCGTTGTCCCAGGTCCAAGGCACCCACGCGCCACTCTCGGTAGCGAGACGGTTCGCCTCTTCCCAAGCTGCTACACGCTCGTCACCGAACGGGGTCTTCGTCGCGGTGGCGATGGCCTCGTTCACCGCCGGATCGTCGATCTCAGCGTAGTTCTGGTTACCCGACTCAAGGATGTTGTCGCCGGAGAACAGCGGGTCCAGGAAGGTGAAGGCGTCGTTGTAGTCCTTGCACCAACCAGCGGATGTTCCGATGGCAACGTTCTTGTCGGGGATCCCGTAGAACTGCGTGTACTGGTTCGGGAAGGCCGGGGTCTTCACATTGAGGTTCGAGAAACCGAGTGCCTCAAGGTCCGCCCTAACCGACTCGGCGTACTTGTCGTGAGGCGGGTCCGAGGCACCGACGAACAGAAGCTCGCCGTCGTAGCCATCGGGGTAACCACCGGCGGCCATGAGCTCCTTGGCCTTGTCGAGGTCACCCGCCATGCCGTCGGTTCCGAACGGGTTGTACTCGTCGGTCGACAGGTACCCACCCATCCCCGGAGGGATGATGCTGGAGGCGATGTCACCCGTGATCGGGCCACCCTGAAGGGTCTTGAGGTTCGCCCTGTCGATCGCCCAGTTCACTGCCTGACGGACCTCGAGCGAGTCGAACGGCTCGACGGTCGTGTTCAGGAAGACGTAACGGGTGCAGAGGGACGGCTCGTTGATCAGCCGCTTGCTCAGCTCGGGGTCGGCCAGCGTCTGCTCGAGAGCAGGACCCTGAGGGGAGACGTCCAGGCCGATCTCGTAGTCGCCGCCCTGAACCTTCTGGACACCCACGTCGTTGTCGAAGCCGAGCTTCCAGTCGACCACGTCGACGTAGGCCTCACGGACGTCGTCCGTGTCGGGGTCCCATTCTTCGTTGCGCTCGAGGGTGATCTGCTCCTCGGGCGCCCACTCGGCGACGTAGTACGGGCCCGAAGCCACGACGTGGCTGTCGTAGTCCGAGTCCTTCTCGGCGTCGAACCCCGCGGCGTAGTCCGCCGGGACCGGTGCCGAAGCGGGCATGGCCATGCGGAACGGCCAGTCACCTGCGGGCTCGGTCAGGTGGAAGATGATCGTCTTGTCATCCGGCGTCTCGATGCCGGTGATCTCGTCCGCGTCGCCTGCGACGAACGCGTCGGTCCCTTCCATGATGTCGTAGTAGAAGGGGTAACCGCCACCGACCGACGGGATGAAGACACGCTCGAGCGCGTACTTGATGTCCGCCGAAGTGATCGGTTCACCGGTGACTCCCGGAACAGCTTCGTTACCGAGGGCCGGGCCGAACTTGATCCCGTCCTTAAGGGTGAAGGTCCACTCGCTGGAGTCCTCGTTTGGAGTACCTACGTCCGTCGCGAGGTCCGGCACCAAGACGTTCTGCTCTTCGAAGTCCGCGACCGCGGGGTAGGTCACGAGGGTCCGGAAGACGCCTCGTGCCAAGGTCCAGGACAACGTGTAGTACATGGACGCGGGGTCCATGAAGTCGACATCCGAGGCACCCGCGATGCGGAGAGTTCCGCCAACGGGGATCTCGCCTGCCGGGACGTCCTTGGGGCTGGTGGTGTCGCCATCGTCGCTCCCGCCACATGCTGCCGCGAAGAGCGAGAGTGCGAGGAGCACGGCGAACAGCCGTATGAATCGCTTCTTACTCAATGTCTTTCCCTCCCATAGATCTGCCGATAGTGCCTGTACTGCGGTGCTGCCTTGTGGTGCGTATTGCTCGTTTAGGTACCGCCGAACGGATCCCCCTTTCGCTACTCCCGGGTCCTTGGATCAAGCGCATCGCGTAGGCCATCGCCCAGAAGGTTGAAGCCAAGGACGGTCAGGAAGAGGAGCAACCCTGGGTAGAACATGTACCACCAGGCGGCTCCGTAGGTCACGTACTGGGTCGCGCTGGCGATCATCTTTCCCCACGATGCCTGGGGCTCCTGGATCCCAACCCCGAGGAAAGACAACGCCGATTCGGCCACGATGTTGGTCGGGATGATCAAGGTCGCGTAGACGATGATCGGAGCAACGAGGTTGGGCAGGATCTCGCGGAACATGATCCACCGCGTGGATGCACCGATCGAATGCGCCGCTTCGATGAACTGCGCCTCGCGCAGCGACAGCGTCTGGCCTCTCACGATGCGGGCGATATACGGCCACCCGAAGAACGTGATGAGGAAGATCACCATCCCCTCGCTTCCACCACGCACGACCGACAGCGAGATGGCGAGGAGAAGGAACGGGATCGAGAGGATCAGGTCGGTGAGCCGGGACAGGAGGGTATCGACCCAGCCCCTGCGGTAACCGGCCAGCATCCCGATGAAGACCCCGATGGCGAGCTCGAACCCGGTCGCGATGATCGCGATCTTCAGCGAAGTGCGCGCCCCGTAGAGGACGCGCACGAAGAGGTCTCGACCGAGATCATCGAACCCGAACCAGTGGGTCGCGTCCGGCGGGGAAGGAGATCCGAACTCATTGAGTCCGACGCCCGCGCGGAACTGGTGGTCGTAGGGGATATCCCGGATCTTCTCGAAGAGACCGGCACTTATGGCCAGGAGGATCATCAGCAGAACGAGGACTGCGCCCATGGTCGCGAGCTTGTCTTGCTTGAACTTGGCCCAGAAGATCTGGCGCGGCGTTCGGGCTACTACGCCCGGACCTTCGCCCTCTTCGCCCCCGGAAGGCGGACCGCCGCCGAGAGGCTGAAACTCCATGGAGCTCTGTGTCAAGTCCTTCTCCCCGATGAATTCCCCCGCCAGAGTCCCGCACCGAGACTCCGAGCAGGGGGAGCCTACTACAGCGGTCGTATCCCCGTAAAGCCCCCAAGCCATGTCCCCCTGGAACCCCGGGGGGCGTGCGTAATGTACACGTATCGGACCCGCCGGGCTGAAGGGCCCATCGGGCACGCCTATGTGGGCCAGACACCTGGGTACGGCGAGAGCCGGTCGTCTCGACGACCGGCAGAACAAACCGAGTGGGCGAGGGGGGATTTGAACCCCCACACTCTTGCGAGCACTGGCTCCTGAAGCCAGCGTGTCTACCGTTCCACCACTCGCCCAAGCACCCAGGATCGTGGGCTCCCCGGGCAGAAGAGAATACCTGAGGCATCCGAGTGCCGTCGGGTGAAGCGATGACGGGATGAGGATGCCGAAGTAAAGGGGGTAGGGCTCGGCCCGCGCGGGGATAATCTGCCGACGTGGGAGTCGCAAAGAGCATCGAAGAGAAACTCGAGGGCCTCGTCGAGGGCTTCTTCACGAAGGTCTTCAGGTCAGGGCTCCAGCCCATCGAGGTGGGCCGGAAGATCCTCCGTGAGATGGCCGAGAACAAGACCGTCTCGGTCAATCGCGTCTACGCCCCCAACGAGTTCCGGGTCCAGATGGGACCCGACGACTATTCCCGCTTCTCCCAGATGGAGGCCGGGCTCCAGCGTGAGTTCTCCGACATCGTGATCCAGGCGGCCAAGGAGAACCGGTGGAACCTCATGGGGCTCCCTCACATCACGTTCCACGAGACCGAGGGCTTCGGCAAGGGCAAGTTCAAGGTCGAGGCGGCCCTGTCCGCCGATCCGGAGGTCGACGGGTCGAGCGTCTCGACCCACGACCCGTCGACCGCCGATCCGTCGATGACCCGAGCCGTCGCGGTCGGCACCGCGGCGCGCCTGGGGATGGCAGAAGAAGGAGCGACCCTGGTCGTCCTGGGTGGCGACGGGAACGAAACCGAGCGCATATCGATCACCAAGGCGCCGGTGACGATCGGGCGGATGTCGAGCAACGACGTCGTCCTCTCCGACCAGAACGTCTCCCGGAAGCATGCCGAGATCAGGCATGAGGGGGGCCGGTGGCTGATCGTCGACCTGGGGTCGACCAACGGGACGTCGGTTAACGGGAAGCTGGCACGGGAACACTCGCTGGGTGGCGGTGACCGGATAACGTTCGGTTCCACCGAGCTCATCTTCGAGACGAAGGGGGCCTGAAGTGCCGGTACTGGTGCTCGACGTCCTTAAGTACGCGTTCCTGGCGATCCTGTACCTCTTCGTTGCCCGGGCCGTGAAAGCGATCTACGTGGAGCTCAGGCCGCAGGCCGCCGGCGGGGGGGCCCCCAAGTCGAGCGCCAAAGGAGCGGCACGCCCATCCAAGCGGACGAAGAAACCCACCCGCACGGTGGCCGTGATCGAGGACGAGAAGCTCAAGGGGAAGACGTTCGCGGTTGATGGGGAACTGTTCATCGGCCGTTCGAGCGACTCCGACATCACCCTCGACGTTTCGTATGTGTCTTCCAAGCACGCCCGCCTGTTCGAGAGAGATGAGAAGTGCATGCTCGAAGACCTCGGCTCGACCAACGGCACGTACCTGAACCGGAGACGGATCACGGCCCCGACCGAGCTTCAGCGCGGCGATCAGATCAAGATCGGCCGCACGATCATGGAGATGCGCAAGTGAGGATCAAAACGGGCGTCCGCACCGATGTGGGCCGGGTCCGAGAGGGCAACGAAGACTCCTATCTCATGGACGAGCCCCTCTTCGGGATCGCCGACGGCATGGGTGGTCACGCCGCGGGCGAGGTCGCTTCGTCGACCGCGGTCGAGGCCTTGTCGAGCGGGGCAGCGCGCGTCAACTCCGAAGATCCGGAGTCGCTCGTCGCCCTGATCAAGGAAGCGAACCGCGCGATCTTCGACAAGGCGACGAAGGACGACTCGCTCCACGGCATGGGCACGACCTGCACACTCGTACTGATCGACGCTCACAGAGCGCATCTCGCGCACGTCGGTGACTCCCGGGCTTATCTGTTGCGGGACGGCGACCTCTCGAGGTTGTCGGAGGACCACACGCTGGTCGGACGGATGGTCAGGGAAGGACAACTAACCGAAGAAGAAGCTGCGAAGCACCCGCAGCGGAGCATGATCACCAGGTCCCTCGGCATCGATTCCGACGTCCGGGTCGATCTCAGGTCCTTCGATGTCCGCGACGGCGACCGGATCATGCTCTGTTCCGATGGGCTGACCTCGATGATCGACGAAGGCACGATCAAGCGAGTGCTCCAGCAAACTAAGAGCCCCCAGGCGGCTGCTGACGAGCTCGTCGATCTCGCCAACGAGGCCGGCGGGGATGACAACATCACGGTGGTGGTCCTCGATCTGAGCGGAGCCGGCGACGCACCGCCTCCTCCCCCGCTCTCCGCGTCGCCCGTCGAAAGGGCGACGGGACGAACCACCGATGCTCCCCTGGGGCCTCCACCGTCATCGGGGTCGCCCTCGAACGACGATCCGGGCTTCGGACGGCGGGTCGTACGGAAGATGGTCGTCACGCTCGTGATCCTCGCGGTCCTGGCGGGGGCCGGGTACGGGGCGCTGCGGTACTCGCTGAACAACTCCTGGTTCGTCGGCGTCAACGACGAGGACGTCGTGACGATCTACCGGGGGCGGCCGGAAGAGGTCCTCGGGATCAGCATGAAAGAGGTCGAAGAGGAAACCGGCATCACCCTGGAAGACGTCCCCGAGTTCAAACGGGCAGATCTTGAAGAAGGGATCAAGACCGACTCGCTCGAAGAGGCTCAGGCAACCGTGGACAGCCTTGAGGAACTCGTGCAGAACTCGGGCCGCTCTCCACGCCAGAACGAAGAGAGCCCTAACTGATGCGAGCCGCCCGGCGGCGAAACACGGAGCTTTCGCTCCTGATCCTGGCCCTGATCATCGGTTCCGGCGCCCTCGCTCTCGTTGCGGTCGCGCGGAGCACGGACCGGCTCGCCGACGTGATCCCGTTCATGATCGTCCTGGTCGTCGGTTACGTGTGCGCCCACCTGGTCATGAGACGATTCGCGCGCGAGGCGGACCCTCTCATCCTGCCGCTTGCGGCGATCCTTAACGCGATCGGTCTCGCCGTCATCTACCGGTTGTCACCGAAGGGCTCCGGTCCGGCGCAGGTCTCATGGACGGTCGTTGGACTCGTCTTCTTCGCCGCCACGTTGATGTTGGTACGCGACTTCAAGGTCCTGTCCCGCTACAAGTACATCTTGGGGTTCGTCGGCCTCGGGCTTCTGCTGCTTCCGGCGACGCCCTTGGGCACGCCGATCAACGGAGCAAAGCTGTGGATCCGCTTCGGCGGCTTCTCGTTCCAGCCCGGTGAGCTCGCAAAGATCTGTCTCGTGATCTTTTTCGCCGCCTATCTCGCCGAGCGCAAGGAGTTGCTTGCGATCGCGTCCAAGAAGGTGCTCTCGTTCCACATCCCCGACCTCAAGCACTTCGGTCCACTGCTCGTGATGTGGGGAGTATCGCTGGCAGTCATGTTCTACGAGAAGGACCTCGGTTCCTCGCTTCTGTTCTTCTCGATCTTCCTGGTGATGCTGTACATCGCGACCGCTCGCTTCATCTACATGGCGTTCGGGTTCCTCTTGTTCTTCGCCGGTGCCTACATCGGCTACCAGGTCTTCGATCACGTTCAGCTTCGGGTCCGCATCTGGCTCGATGTCTTCAATCCCGATCTGATCCAGGGCGACGCGTATCAGATGGCGCAGTCGTTGTTCGCGCTGGCGACCGGTGGATTGTTCGGCACCGGCTTCGGTCAGGGACGGCCCGATCTGATCCCCGCGGCGGAGACGGACTTCGTGTACTCAGCGCTCGGCGAGGAACTCGGCCTCATGGGCACGGTCGCGATCCTCATGATCTTCATGCTGATCGTTGCCCGTGGGTTGCGCATCGCCGTGCGTGCGCGCGATGACTTCGGGCAACTGCTCGCGATCGGCCTGACCGTCACGCTCGGGGTCCAGACGTTCATCATCCTCGGCGGTGTCACGCGCCTGCTGCCGCTGACCGGGATCACGCTGCCGTTCGTCTCGTACGGCGGATCGAGCCTGCTCTCGAACTTCATCTTGATCGCGCTGCTGATACGCATCTCGCATCAGGGCGCCGCCGAGCCCGATCCGGCGGCGACCGCCGAGATCCTCATCGGGGGCCGGGGCTCGGTGCCTCGCTGATGGAACGACAGATCCGCAGGGTCGGGATCGGCCTCATAGCCCTGTTCCTCGCGGTGTTCGTGCAGCTCAACTACGTCCAGATATTCGCCGCCAACGACATCGCCAACAACGGGGCGAACGTCAGGGCCCTCATCAAGAAGTACTCCGTGAAGCGAGGATCGATCGTCACCTCGGACGGCGTCGAGATCGCCAAGAGCGTCGCCACCAACGGCAAGTACAAGTACAAGCGCACGTATCCGGAAGGCGAGCTCTACGCGCACATCACCGGATACCTGCCGTTCGCAGGTGAGGCGACGGGCATCGAAGCCGCGTACGACGACGACCTCATCGGAGAGGGCGGCACGCTCTCGATGCAGGACATACAGGACCGGTTGCTGGGCTCTGGGGAACGGGGTGACGACGTCATCCTGTCGATCGATTCCCGGCTCCAGGAGGCCGCCCGGGACGCTCTCGGTGACAACGTCGGCGCAATCGTCGCGCTCGACCCACAAACCGGTGAGATCCGCGCGCTGTACAGCAACCCAACCTTCGACCCCAACCCCATCGCGTCGTTCGATGCCGGCGCCGCCGAGGACTACTACCAGTCCTTAGATCCGAACTCCGGAACGAGCCCGCTGGTCAGTGTGGCGACCAGCCGGACCTTCCCTCCCGGGTCGACGTTCAAGGTCCTCACCGCATCGGCTGCACTCGAATCCGGGAGATACCAACCAGACTCGACGTTCGACGACCCGGACGAGATCGATCTTCCGTTGACCGATCAGACGCTGACCAACTACTCGCACCAGTCGTGCACCGGAACCGGGGAGATCGATCTGTTCACCGCTCTCCGGATCTCCTGCGATACGACGTTCGCGATGATCGGTCTCAAGATCCCGGACGACATCCGGGAGATGGCGGAGCGGATGGGGTTCAACGAACCGCTCCCGCTCGAGACCGGCACCGCGCCCAGCACGTTCCCAACCATCGAAGACGACGAGGAGCCGTTACGTGCGTATGCCGGGATCGGGCAGGGAGATGTCGCGGCAACCACACTGCAGATGGCGATCGTCGCGGCAACCATCGCCAACGACGGCGAGGTCCCGAAGCCCCGGCTCCTCCACCAGATCATCGATGCGTCGGCGGGGGTCGTTAACGAACCTGAACCCGAGACCCTCGGACAAGCGATGTCGGCCACCAGCGCCGCTGAGGTCACGGACATGATGGTGGCGGTCGTAGACAGCGGGACCGGGACGAACGCTCAGATCACGGGCGTCGAGGTCGCCGGCAAGACCGGGACCGCGCAGAGCGCCGAGGGCGCCAACCCTCACGCATGGTTCATCTCCTTCGCTCCCGCCGACGATCCGCAGCTCGTGGTCGCCGTGTTCGTTCAGAACGGAGGGTCGTTCGGAGCCGAAGCGACCGGTGCGCTCGTCGCCGCCCCGATGGCGAAGGCGGTTCTCGAGGCCGACCGGCGCCTGAGAGATTGGTAGAAGGAGGCCTCCTCGGGGGCCGGTACCGGATCGGGGACCGCATAGCGGCAGGAGGCATGGGGGTCGTCTACCGGGCCGAGGACGAGCGCCTCACCCGGGGCGTCGTGGTCAAGATCCTCCGGGCTCACCTCGCGGGGGACCCGCGCTTCGTCGAACGTTTCCGGAGAGAAGCACGTGCGGTCGCATCACTGTCCCACCCGAACATCGCCGGCATCTTCGACTACGGGGAGGACGCCGGCCAGCACTACATCGTCATGGAGTTCGCCGAGGGCAGAGACCTCGCCGAGGTGATCCGGGCCGATGGACGACTGAGCCCCCAGCGCGCCGCACGGATCACGGCGCAGATCTGCGTGGCGCTCGATCACGCACACGAAGCCGGCATCATCCACCGCGATATCAAACCGGCGAATGTGATCGTCACCGATGAAGACAAGGTGAAGGTGACCGACTTCGGCATCGCCCGCGCCGTCGGGGACTCGACGCTTACGGCTACCGGATCGATGCTCGGGACCGCCAGCTACCTCTCCCCCGAACAAGCCGGTGGAGCCAACGTCGTCCCGGCCTCCGACATCTACTCGGTCGGGATCGTCTTGTACGAGATGCTCACCGGCGCGGTTCCTTTCACGGCCGAATCGGCCGTGGCCGTCGCGATGCGCCACGTCAACGACGACATGCCTCCGCCGAGCTCGATCAACCCCGACGTCTCACCGGAGATGGATGCCGTCGTCGCCCGGGCGACCGCCAAGAACCCGTCGAACCGGTGGACGAGCGGCAGAGATATGGCGGCCGCCGTGGCCGCCGCAGTGGACCCCGGGGCGACACCGACGGATCCCGGGACGACCATGGTCGACGGAGAGGTAGAGAGCACGGTGTGGCCGATCGCGGGGAACCGCTGGGATCCCGAACGGCTCGGGCGCCGGGTGCTCATCACGTTCGCGGCCCTGGCGCTCCTGGCCATCGTCCTCCTCGGCGTAAAGGTCCTTGCCGGAGGAGACGAGCCCACCCGTGGCGGCCGGGCCGATCCAGTCGAGGAGACGCCGACGCCCACCCCGACCCCCACCCCGAGCCCTACCCCCACACCCGAGGAAACGACCCCAGTAGTGACCACGGTCGTGATCCCCGAGGAGATCATCGGGGCCAGGGACAAGGACGTCGTCGACTACCTGGAGGGGTTGGGGCTATTCCCGGTGACGGAAGAAGTGCCCACCGACTATGAGAAGCACACCGTGGTGGCTTCCGATCCCGAGCCCGGGGAGGAAGTTCAACTGGGTTCGGAGATCACGCTGTACGTGAGCGACGGCAAGGGCTTCCCAGGGGACGAAGATCATGGCGACTAGTAGTCTTCCCGCCAGTCGCTGAACGGAGACATCCTTGGAAGAGAACAGGACTTACGGGGGCCGTTACAAGGTCATCCAGCCGGTGGGATCCGGCGGCATGGCCGAGGTCTATCGCGCCCGAGACGAGCTCCTGGGCCGGGACGTCGCCATCAAGGTGCTCTCCGAACGTTTCTCGCGCGACCCCTCGTTCGTCGAGCGCTTCCGCCGTGAGGCCCAGTCGGCGGCCAACCTGAGCCACCCCAACATCGTGTCGCTCTACGACTACGGCTCGGATGGCGACACCTATTACATCGTGATGGAGTACATCGACGGCAAAACGCTGGCCGAGGTCATCGAGGAGAACGGGCCGCTGATGCCCGAGCGGTCGGCCGAGATCGCGGCCGACGTGGCAGCGGCACTGCAGCGCGCGCACAGCGCCGGGATCGTTCACCGCGACATCAAGCCGGGCAACATCATGCTGACCATCTCCGGACAGACGAAGGTCACCGACTTCGGTATCGCCCGCGCGGTCGGCGGCGACCGCGACGCGACGATGACCCAGACGGGCATGGTGATCGGGACCGCGGCCTATCTCTCACCCGAACAAGCACAAGGCGAACCCGTCGACGCGCGCTCGGATGTCTATGCACTCGGGTGTGTCCTCTACGAGACGCTCGCCGGTAGTCCCCCGTTCACCGGGGACACCCCGTTGTCGATCGCCTACAAGCATGTCCGGGAAGAAGCGACGGCGCCGTCGCGCCTGAACCCCGACGTACCGGCCGACCTCGACGCCGTCGTGCTGAAGGCGATGGCCAAGGACCCCGGCACTCGCTACAACAGCGCGGATGAGATGCGCGCCGACCTCGAACGTTTCCTCAACGGGCAGAAGGTCCAGGCCGCCGCCGTCACCGCCGGAGCCACATCGGTCATGGCCGGGTCGGGCACCCAGGTCATGCGCCAGACCGAGATGATGTACGACGAGCCTGAGGGCAGGAGCGCGTGGTGGTACGTCGGCGTCACGCTCGCGGTCCTGCTCGTTACCGGGGTCGCCGCATTCTTCCTCGCCACGAGTCTCTTCGGGGGCGGCGACCCGGTCGAGGTTCCGGACGTCGTGGGGCTCACCGAGAGCCAGGCGAAGGACGAGCTCGACGCGGTCAACCTCGACTGGGAGGTCGAGGAGAAGAACAGCAGCAAACCGCCGGGCGAAGTGATCGAACAAGACCCCGAGGCCGAAGCGATGGCCGAGGAGGGCGACACGGTCACCCTGATCGTGTCGGAGGGCGCCAAGCAGACCGAGGTTCCCGATCTCGAGGGGATGACCCTCGACGAGGCTCAGGCAGCCCTCGAGGACGCGAAGCTCCAGCTCGGAGAACAGACCGAGGAGCCGAACGACGAATTCGAGCCCGGGCAGATCTTCGACCAGGACCCACCCGCGGGTGACGAAGTAGACCGGAACTCCGAGGTCGACGTGTTCATCTCGTCGGGCGGCGAGACCGTCACGGTGCCCACCGTTACGAACCTGTCCGAAGAGGACGCTGTCGCGAACATCGAAGCCGTCGGGTTGGTCGCCGCGGTCAACCACGCGCCGGACGACGCACCGGAAGGGACCGTCTTCGCCCAGGAGCCCGCCGGGGGAACCGAAGCCAAGCAGGGTGACACGGTCACGATCGGCGTGTCCGAGGGCCCCGGCTCGCAGCCCATGCCCGACCTGACCGGCATGGACGGGGACGACGCGCAAGCGATGCTCGAGAACGACTACGGCCTGAGCGTGACCCAGACCGGAGAGACCGAACCGTGCGCGGAGCCGCCCGGCATCGTCTGCCGTCAGGATCCGTCGTCGGGGACCGAGGTGTCACCGGGCGACTCGGCGACCCTGTACGTCCAGGGCGGCGGCGGGGCACTCGGGCTGCCGGAGTTCATGCGCTTCCTCGCGTTCTTCAACCTCTTCGCCTGAGGATCGATCACATGCGCGGGGCGCGGCTCGCCGGCGCACTGATGGTTCTGCTGGTCGCGTGCACCGGCTCTGAGGAGCCCGCCTCATCGCGGTCGCTCGCGACGGTCTACTACTTCGACAGTGACGCGCTCCGGCCCGTGCAACGCGAGCTGCGTCCCGGTGAGGGTCTCGATGCGGTCGTGCAGGCGCTGCTGGAGCCGCCGCCCGAGAACCTGTCCTCGGCGTTGAGCGACATCGTGATCTCAGGTGTCACGGTCGAGGGCAGCGTCATCACGGTCGCGGTCGACGACGATTTCGTCGCGGGCACAGATGAAGATATCGCCCGGCGCGCCGCGCAAGTGGTCTATGGGCTCACCGCCCCGGACCCGGAGGCCGCCATCACCTTCGTGACGGTGTCGGGGCCACTGACGGTCGTCGCGGGAGACGGAAGTGACGTCCAGGCCCCCGCCCAGCGCACCGACTACGAGCGGTTCCGCCCGTGGCTCGAGGTGCTCGAGCCGACTTCCGGGGAAGCGCTCGTGACGAACTCCATAAGGGTCGCGTTGGAGATGAGGACGGAGACCGATGTGAGGGTGAGGCTCGAGGCGAGCGACCGGAAGTACTTCGACGTCGTTCGTTCGGGGGCCGGGATCATCTCGGTTCCCTCCGACGTCGTCTTGGTGGGAAGCGGGACGATGACGTTCACCGCGTTGCAGGATGGCGTCGAGCGGACGCTCGAGATCCCGGTGACGTTCAATCCACCCGGAAGCTAGGACAGGCTAGGGAACGCTTGCGAGGAAGTTCTTCAGGAGATGGGGTCCCTCGACGGTGAGGACCGACTCCGGATGGAACTGCACGCCCTCGACCGCAAGCTCCTTGTGACGCACTCCCATCACGACCCCGTCGGAGCTGCGCGCGGTGACCTCGAGAGTCTCGGGGATGTCATCTTCCACCGCGAGCGAGTGGTAGCGGGTCGCGATGAACGGCGAGGGGAGTCCCTTGAAGACCCCTTGATCGTCGTGCGTGATCTCGGAGGTCTTCCCGTGCACCGGGCCGACCGAAGCGCGCTCGACGTGACCGCCGAAAGCGTCCGCGATGCACTGGTGGCCAAGGCACACGCCGAGGAGCGGCACGCGTCCGGCGAAGTGACTGATCGCCTCGAGCGAGGTGCCCGCCTCGAGCGGGGTTCCGGGGCCCGGGGAGATCACGACCGCGTCGGGCTCGGCCGCGATGAGCTCGTCGAGGGAGCGGTCGCTGCGGATCACGACCGGCTCGGCCCCGAGGACGCCGAAGGCCTGCGCCAGGTTGTAGACGAACGAATCGAAGTTATCGACGAGCAGCAGCCTCATGCACCGAGATTACTTCCTGCGCCCTAGGCTCTCGGATATGGCTATCTCAATGCGCCCGGCGGTTCCCGAGGACCGGACAAGGATCGTCGATCTCTACCTCGCGCTGCGCGATCACCACCGCGCGCTGCAGCCGGCGAACCCGCGCTATCTAGTGCCACGGTCCGGATGGGAACGGACGATCGACCGGGCGATGGCCAATGACGAGGCCAAGGTCATAGTCGCCGAGGAGGACGGAGTCATCGTCGGGTTCATGAAGCTAGCGTTCGTCGAGAAGCCGTGGGGGAAGTCGTGCGAGGTCGAGACGCTCGTGATCGACGATCCACGCCGGAGCCTGGGGATCGGGCGCCGGCTGATGGACGAGGCGGAAGGGATCGCCCGTGATTCGGGGGCCGCTGGGGTGCGCGTGGACGTGCTGTTCGAGAACGAGCGCGCGCGGGAGTTCTACGAACGACTCGGCTACACGCGCACGTCGATCAGGTTGGGCAAAGCGATCGACCCCGGCGAAAGCTTCTAGAAGTTCGCCGGGAGCCAGCGGTCGGACGCGTACACGAGGATCAGCGCGATCAGGATCGCAACCGCCGCCCACAGCGCCAGCTCGAGGAGACGGCGTCGGCCGCTCACGATGCCTCCAGTTCTGCGAGCACGAGATAGCGCTGGTCCGCGGAGAACTTGGGGTTGCAGGTGGTGAGGAGGAGCTCGGCGGAATTGCCGGTTGCCGCAACCAGTTCGTCGTCGTCCACGACCGAGGTCTCGGTCACCACGTAGACGAACGTCCCCCACTTCGTGATCGTTCTTATGCGGTCGCCCTTCTCGAGCTTGTCGAGGTCCCAGAACGGCGCGCCGTAGGTCGTCCGGTGTCCGGAGACGATCACGCGGCCCTCTTCGCCGGGCCAGTACTCCTCGCTCTCGTCCTCGAAGCACAGCGGGAGCGCGAACTGATCGGCGCACGCGGGATAGTGACCGGGGCCGAGCTTGAGCTGTTCGGCCTCGACCCCTTCGACGATGATCCGTTCGACATCGATCGCCGGGATCTCAAGCTTGAAGGCCGGGGCGCCGGGGGCCGGATCGAAGTTCCGGCCCGGGGATCCGGTCTCGGCGGCGGGGGCCGGGGCGAGGGCCGCGAACTCACGTTCGAGGCGGTTCTGCTGCCTCTCGGTGTAGATCCCGGTCCCCCACAGGGTCCAGGCGAGGAACAGCAGCACGCCGGCGCCGGCGGAGATCAGGAACTTTCCGAGGATCTTCAGGGGAGCCATATGCGCACCGAACGATATCCCCGTTACTATCCGTAGCCATGCCTAAGAGTCGATCGAAGCGGATCAACAAACAACCGCCACCCAAGCCGAAGCCGAAGCGCTCACCGGAATGGGTCGGGGTGCTGTTCTTCATCCTGATGGGCGTCGGTCTCGTCGTGATCATCGCCAACTACGTGGCGGCGTTCGGGGGCGGAACCGCCAACTGGAGGCTGTTCTACGGGCTCGGGTTGATCACCGGGGCGTTCATCCTCTCCACCCAGTGGCACTAGAGTAGTATACCCCCGGAGGGTATCCAAATGGGGTTGTCTAGATGAGCGAACCGCACGGGTCCTACGCGCACCAGAAGAAGAAGCTGATGGATCGCCTCGGGCGCATCGAGGGGCAGATCAAGGGCATCACCCGGATGATCGACGACGAGAAGTACTGCATCGACGTCCTCACGCAGATCTCGGCCGTCCGGGCGGCGCTCGACAAGGTCGCCCTCGTGGTCCTCGAGGATCACGTCCACGGTTGCATCCAGGGGGCCGTAACCTCGGACGAGGGCAAGGCCAAGATCGACGAGCTGCTCGAGGTCATGGAACGTTTCGTGGCGCTCCGGAGGTGAATCACAAAGATGTCATTTACTCACAACGGTGGATATCTCTGTGGAGAAACGGACTGAGCCCGTGGCCTACCTGATCCTCGCCGCCGGAACCTTCTTCGCCCTCGGCACCGCCTTCGGGTACCCCCGGGCGGCCGTGGCGGTGGTCACCTTCTTCCTCATCGCCCGCTTCGGCATCCACTGGATGCGCTCGGCGGTCGCCTCCCAGCCCGAGCCCGAGGTCACCGACGTCTCCGGATACGGCCTCCGGTACGTCTGCACCATGTGCGGCCTCGAGCTGAAGATCGAGATCGCCGCCAAAGACCGAGCCCCGAGCCACTGCATGGAACCCATGGTCCTCATCCGCACCCCCGAGCCCAACCCCTCCCCCCCCGAGTAACCCCCCTTAGTTCCCCTCCACCCCCGAG
>JAENWQ010000058.1 GCA_016649855.1 Actinomycetota bacterium
GCGTGCGCCTCGGTGGGGAAGAGCGTGACCATCCAGCGGAACTCACCGCGCGCCGCGCGCTGCATCGTTAGATCCATCAACGGTTTGCGCGCCTGCGACGCGATCACCGGACGACTCGGGTCGATGTTCGACAGCTGACGAGTGTTCACGTCGCTGATGATGTTGAAGGAAACGTCGAGGTTCTCCGCCATCCACTTGTCGGTCTCCCACACGTGCGCGAGCTGTTCGTCGCTCGCCTTCCGGTAGAAGATCGGATCCGCATGTGGCATGAACACTTTGATCTTCGGATGCGCACCACGGTCCAGACAACGCTCGTAGATCGCCAGGATCAGAGGCTCTGCCTCAGATGAACCCTTGATCTCGACCGTGTCACCGGCTTTAACCTTGGCGGAATAGTCCACGAGTATGTCCGCCAGCTTCTCAACCCTCTGGTCCTTCATCCCTTCAGCCTACCGGCACCGGTCCCAGGATGTCTGCCGTGAACTTCGTCAGCAGCCGATTCACGTCCCGGTGGCGCTCGAGCATCGACATATGCCCGCATCCGTTCAGAACATGGAGATCCGACTTCGGAAGGGCCCCCGAGATGTACTCGGACGCATGGGATTGAGTGAGCCGGTCGTGGGTTCCCCCGATCACCAACACGGGCACGTTGACCTCGGAGAGCCTGTCCCTGACGTCGTAGTCCCGGTACGCCTTGATGAGATCGAAGATCACATCCGCCTGTGTTTCGGACAGCATGTCGTACGTGAAATCGATCTGTTTGGCGGAGGCTCCGGCGCCGAAGCCTGCATACGCAACGCTCCAGAAGATCGCGTCCGATGGTCGGATCACCTCTCGTAGACGCTGGAGCTTCTCCGCCTGCGTCCCGAGGAGGTCGAACGGTCGGCGCGTCACCCGCTCGATCCTCGTTATGGCTGCACCACCGGCCAGCGTTTCCACGGCCGGACCGTAGGTGGTGTTGAGCAGAGCCAGTCCCTTGATCTTCGATCCGAGCAGCTCGAGGTGCGCGAGAGCGAACTTGAGAGCGATCATGCCGCCGACCGAATGTCCGGCGATCACGACCTCTTCGAGACCGCACGCGTCGATCACCTCTTCGAGATCGTCCGCTAGGGTGTCGATCGTGTACTCCGCGTCGCCCTTGGCCGACAGCCCGTGGCCCCTCATGTCGTAGAAGATCAACCGCTGGTTCCCGATGCCCTCCATCTGGTAGTGCCACAGGTCGGTGCGGAGGGCCGAGCCGTGGATGAAAACGACACCCGTCTTCGACTCCGGGCCGACCTCCTCGATGAACGTCTCCGCTCCGTCCCTCAACGTGATCTTCCGAGAACGTTCACCACGGCGCGTTCCGAAGCGCTCCCCGGCCTCCGGATCGTTCCGCCGGCGACGCTTGAGCATCGAACGCTCGGCGGCGATCCCCACTCCGAGACCAACGGCGGCTCCCGCGAGGGCAAGAACACCCTTCTTGTTCGCCATCAACCGCGCCCGTAGATGCGAGGCACCCGCGACGGGATCCTGGTGGTGACCTCGTAGTTGATCGTTCCGAGGATCTCGGCCAGTTCTTCGGCGGTGATCTCCTCACCACCATCACGCCCGATCAGGGTCGCGGTGTCTCCGATGGTGACATCGTCTGTACCGACATCGACCATGAACTGATCCATGCACACGGTGCCCGACACGCAGTATCTCTTCCCTTTGATGAGCACATCGGCCTTCCCGGAGAAGCCGCGCGCGTAACCGTCGGCATACCCCACCGGGATCGTCACGACCCGACCGGCGTCCTTCAGCTCGTACCTGAGGCCGTAGGACAACCGTTCACCCGCGGGAACCTCTTTGACCATGTTGATGCGCGTCCTCATGGCGAGCGCAGGCTTCAGATCGACCATGCCCACGAAGTCCGGGCCGGGGGGCAGCCCGTAGGACGCGATCCCGCAGCGAACCATGTCGAAGTGCGACTCAGGGAAGCTCATCGTCGCGGCGGAGTTCGCCAGATGTTTGTACCTGAGAGGGACCCCCGCTCTCTCGATCTTTCCGACGAGATCGGTGAAGAGATCCAGTTGCTTGCGATTGAACGGATGGTCGATCGAATCGGCGACGGCCAGATGGCTCCAGGCCCCCTCGATCTCGATGCCCGGCAGGTTCTTGAGCACATCTATCGCCCCTGGAGCTTCGTCTGGAGGAAGCCCGACGCGATGCATGCCGGTATCGAGCTTGACGTGCACCGGCACCCGTCGACCGAGGCTCGCCGCGGCATCCGAGAGAGCGCGTGCGAACGCCTCGGTGTAAACGGTCGCGGTCAGGTCATTCTCAACCATCGTGGCGGCCGCATCTGTGGGAGGTTCAGTGAAGACGTGGAGCGGAGCGTCAACCCCCGCGTCTCGAAGGTGCAGCGCCTCTGCGACCCGGGCGACGCCGATGCGGGTGGCTCCCCCGTCGAGCATCGCCAGAGCGCTCTCGGGGTTCCCGTGTCCGTACGCGTAGCCCTTGACGACACCCATCACCTCGGCCCCCGAGGCGTGTTCCTTCAAGGCGGAGATGTTGTGGGAGATAGCGGCGAGATCGACCTCGACCCAGACAGGATGGCCGCGGGTTCGCATCTCGTCCCTGGTTATGTGCGTCACCGCTTCAGACTACCGGCGGCGAACCGCCTCGACGGCTGCGGGCAGGGCCTCTGCCACGTCCCCGGCGGCCACGCCGCCTGAGCCGATCCGTTCCCCCGCGATCGTTCCGGCCATCCCGTGCACGTAGGCCGCCGCCATGGCTGCGGCGGCCGGGCTGACGGAGCGGGCCAGGCACGCGGCCAGCGCTCCGGTGAGTACGTCGCCGGTGCCGGCCGTGGCCAGCTCCGGTCCGCCCGTCGGAACGACCACGACCTCGGTTCCGCCCCCCGAGGCGATCACCGTGCGCTGGCCCTTGGCAAGAACGACCGCCGACGGCCAGCGCCGCGAGGCCTCGATCGCGGCTCCCAAGCGGTCCGCGACGATGCCGGACGTCGGGCGACCGAGGAGCCGGGCGAGCTCGCCCGGATGCGGGGTGATGACCAACGGTGCCTCTCGTTTCTCGAGCGGGGTCGTATCCGAGGACAAGACATTGAGCGCGTCGGCGTCGAGGACCACCGGGATGTCGACCTCGCTCAGGATGCGCTCGACCAGCGCTCGCTGAGCGCGGCCGGTGCCGATCCCGGGACCGGCCGCGAGGGCGTCGGCTCGGTCGATCACATCGGAGAAAGAGTCGAGGCAGGCGGGCCCGAGGACCCCGTCGTCGGTGAGGCCCCGGACGAGCAGCTCGGGGAAGACCGACGCTGCCTCCTTGACCGCTGCGGTCGAGCCGAGCGTGACGTAGCCGGCGCCCATGCGGACCGCGCCGCGCGCGCTGAGGAGCGGTGCGCCGTGGATCTCGTCGGATCCGGCGAGGATCGCGACGGAACCGGCGCTGCGCTTGTGTGTTTCCGGCCCCCGTACCCCCAGGGCAAGCGCGACGTCGTCGATCTCGGCGACCTCGACGCGCGGTGCATCGGTAAACCTGCCCTCGGTATCGATCCCGATGTCGACGACCTCGACACGACCGGCGTGCACGGAGCCGGGCGGCAGAGCCGTACCGACCTTCTCCGCGGCGATCGCCACGGTTACCTCGGCGTCTACCGCGTCACCAACCACAGCCCCGCTGGAACCGTCGACCCCGGAGGGGATATCCACCGCGACGATCGGCCGGCACGAGGCGAGCGCAGCGATCGCTTCGGCGGGTACACCGCGCGGCTCGCCGGAGAACCCGGTCCCGAAGATCGCATCCACGTACACGTCGTTATCCCTGAACGCATCTGCATCGAAAGGCCGGGGCGAGATGCCCGCGCGCTCCATGCGCATGAGGTGTGATCGTGCGGCACCGCTTACCTCGGATCGATCGAAGGTGAGGACACAGGTGACCCCCATCCCCTCGCCCGCCAGGACGCGCGCGGCGACGAATCCATCACCGCCGTTGTTGCCCTTGCCGCAGACGACGAGCGCGCGTTTCCCGTAGCGTCCCCCGGCGATGCGGATCGCAGCCCGCGCCACGGCGCGCCCGGCTCGCTCCATCAGGATCTCGCCGGGAACCCCTGAGTCGATCGTGGCCTTGTCGGCCAGGGCCATCTCCTCGGGGGTAAGCAGCCGTTGCAGGATCAGCCCTCGGTCGCCGGAGACTCCGGTGGAGGAGTCGTGTCTTCCTGGGCGGCCAGCTCGGTCTCATAGGCGCCGATCTCGGTCACGACCGCGGCGATCTCGGCGGTCTTGCTCTCGCCCTTCGCCTTCTCGGCATAGACCAGGTAACCCAGCCGTTTGGCGGCGTCGTCCATCTTCCGCTTGGTCTGGACCTCGCCCAGCTTCTCCTTACCCGACGCAGTTGCTTTCTTGGCCTCCGCGCTGACGTCCTGCGCGGCTTGCTTGACCTTGTCCATGAACCCCATCTGGGGCCTCCTTATGTCGGGAACCTAGGGAAAGGGTAGCGCCCTATGACTCAGGGAGATCGCGGAGCAGTCTCTTGAACACGCCCCTCAGGGTCTCGGTGGCGTACTCGTGATTGGGACTGCTCGTGATCATCACGGCGGCCGAGATCCGGCTGCCGTCGTGGGTGATGAAGGCGACCTGGTGGCATACGGCGCCCGAACCCGATCCCCATCCACCTTTGAAGAACTTCTTCCAGTTGGGCCTGTGGACGCGCCCGATCCCCCATCGCTGCGCGGGAACGATGTGACTGAGGAGGTAGCGCGCGTAGCCTTCGTGCCGGTCCGGCAGGTAATCCTCCAGGTGAAACATGAAGCGTGTCTGGTCGTACGCGCTGACGGTACTGAGCCCCCACGGTCGCGTGTACGAGAAGTCGCGCATCCCGGCGAGACGGGCGAGGCGATACATCGGCTCCGGGCCAAGCCGGTCCGCGATCCGGTCCGCCGCGTAGTTATCCGAACGCTTGATCATCGGTGCGAGGAGCGAGCGATCCTCATCGGTGAGCTTCTGGTGTCTCGTGAAACGCCTGAGATACGCGGTCATGAACATGATCTTGAGGACCGAGGCTGCGGGGACCTTGGTGCGTGCCCGGAACGAGTAGAGCCTGCCTCCCGGCGACTTGACCGCGAAGCTCACGTTGCCGGAGCGAGACCCGATGTAGCGGATCGCCCGTCCGGTGCCGGGCCGCCATTCCGCCGACGCCGGCGGAGCTATCAGCGCGCCGCACAGCGCCAGCGCCGGCACCATCACCCGCCTGCCCATGACTATTCGACCGTGACGCTCTTGGCCAGGTTCCTAGGCTTGTCCGGCGGCAGGCCCTTCTCCTTCGCGATGAAGTAGGACAGCATCTGCAGCGGGATCACATCGAGGATCGGACTGAGAAGAGGTTTGGTGGTCGGAACCTCGAAGAGTTCGTTGGCCAGCGCTCGCGCTCGCTCATCGCCCTCGTGAGCAATGAGGATCGTGTCGGCTCCCCTGGCCCGCACCTCCTCGACGTTCGAGAGCATCTTCTCGTAGAGCGGCTCACCGGTGAGGATCGCCACCACGGGAACGCCGTCCTCGATCAACGCGATCGGACCGTGCTTGAGCTCACCGGCCGCGTAACCTTCCGCATGGATGTAGGTGATCTCCTTGAGCTTGAGGGCTCCCTCCAGCGCCACCGCGTTGCCGACGCCGCGTCCGATAAAGATGAAGTCGCGCGCGTCCGCGTAGCGCTTGGCGGCCTGCAGTACGGAGTCCTGGACCAGGAGTGTCTCTTCGATCTGCTCGGGAAGCCGGCGCATGGCCTCGACCGTCTCCGTCAGTTTGTCGCCGTACATCGTGCCTCTCTCCTGCGCGAGGTACAGGGCAAAGATGTTGGCCGCAACCAACTGGGCGAGGAAGGTCTTGGTCGCCGCAACTCCGATCTCGGGACCGGCGTGCGTGAAGAGCACCGCGTCCGCCTCGCGCGTCATCGACGAACCGACGACGTTAGTGATCGCAAGGACCTTCGTGCCCATCTCTCGGGCGAAACTCATCGCCGCAAGGGTGTCGGCGGTTTCACCGGATTGCCCGATGCCCATGACGAGGGACCTGCTGTTGAGTACCGGATCGCGATAACGGAACTCCGATGCGAGATCCAGTTCGACCGGGATGCGGGTCCAGTGCTCGATCGAGTGCTTGGCCGCCATGCCTGCGTGGAACGAGGTACCGCACGCAACCACGACGATCTTGTCGATCGCCTTGATCTCATCAACCGTCCAAGAGACCTCGTCGAGCGTGACCCGACCCGAGCCATCGATGCGGCCCCGCATCGTGTTGCGCACGGCCTCAGGCTGCTCGTAGATCTCTTTGAGCATGAAGTCTTCGAAGCCGCCCTTCTCGGCGGCATCCATGTCCCATTCGACATGGACGGTCTCGGGCTCCACCTCGACGCCATCGAAGCCCCACACGCGCACGCTCCCGCGCATGACTTCTGCGATCTGGCGGTTGTCGAGAGGGATGACGTCACGCGTGTAAGCGAGCAAAGCCGGGATGTCGGACCCGACGAGGCCCGCGGTGGCGGACGCTCCTACGATTATCGGAGGCTCCTGGCGAGCGACGATGATCCTGTCGGGCTCATGGACGGAGATACACACCAGGGCGAACGCGCCTTCGAGGATGCTCACGGCCTCGAGCACTGCCTCGCGGAGCGAACATCCCTTCGACTCGATTATCGACTCGATCAGATGGACCGCGACTTCAGTGTCGGTTTCGGACACGAACGTGTGGCCTTCCGAGATGAGTCGCTGCCTCAGGACGTCGTGGTTCTCGATGATCCCGTTGTGCACGACCGCGATGTCGCCGGTGCAGTCACGGTGGGGATGGGCGTTGCCGTCCGTGGGAGCGCCGTGCGTTGCCCAGCGCGTATGCCCGATGCCGATCCGTCCCTCGATGGTCGTGCCATCCAGTTCATCGAGCAGCTCACCGATGCGGCCTGCCTTGCGCTCCACGGTCATGGTTGTTTGGCCGGTCGTCGAGACGACCGACTGCACGTTGATGACGGCTACGCCCGATGAGTCGTAGCCGCGGTATTCGAGCTTCTTCATCCCGTCGAGCAGAACCGGCAGTGCCTGCTCATCGCCGACGTAGCCGACGATTCCGCACATGGGTATCTCCTCTCTGTTGCCGAACCGAGGCGCGGTGATGACGCCTCATAGGTCATCGAGAGGGCCACATCGCTGTCGGTTTGTGTCCCGGGATCACTCCCGGGGTTTGTCGACATCGTCACGACCATGGCTAACCGAGGGTCACCCGCCGAATCGGAGCCCATTTAGTTCTGCCGGTCGTCGAGACGACCGACTATTTGTGGCCCACTTCCGAGATCCCCTACCTCGTCGACTTGCCCCCTCCTAGGGCAAGTCCCGGCGCTAGTTCCGTACTCCTCACCGTGGATATCTCCACGGCGTTCCTCTCGATGCTTGCCAGGCAAGGATATCTAAGCCCAGGGGGCTACGGAATAGGTCTTCCGATGGGGCCCCAATAGACCTACTCCCTTTACCTTGGTGGCCATGTGAACCCCGGGCTCCGCCGGAGCGTCCCATCCTCACAACCGGAAAACATGAGGAGGGCGGATCCATGCGGTTCAAGACGATCCTGGCGGTAGCGGTTGTTGCGATCGTGGCTCTGGTGCCCTCCCCTGCTAGCGCCGGCGGATGGCTGACATACATCGATCTGCCCGGCGGACACCTTGGGGTGGGAGAGACTGTCCGTGTTCGAACCGAGGTCACGTTCCAGAGCCGCCAAGAAGCCGAGGCCGCGCAGGCCATGGACTTTCACGTCTATCTCGTCCGAGAGGTCAACACCGACGCTTTGGCGCGGACGATGGGACTGCCGAACTTCCAGAAGTGGTGGACACCGCCCACGGACATGACCCTCGTCGGCGACGTCGTCTTCGACCGTTGGGATGTGAATATCGCCCGCGCCACGTCCGACCTGACTGTTCCAGAGATGCCTCCGGGCCAATATCAGCTGCTGTTCTGCGATCCGGGGTGCCAGTACCTCTTGGCGAACGTGAGCCCTCAAGAAGTCAGCCTCTCGGCCGACCCCCTTCTGGCTCGGACCGCGCGCGGGCTGCTGGTCACCCAGGCGAGATTGGATCTTTCCCTGGCCCGAGTTCGCAGCGACCTACGCCAGACCGCCCGGCGAGCAAAGGGGACAGAGGCAATGGCCGGCAATTCGGTCGAGGCCATCACTGGTCTGCGGAAAGAGATCACTTCACTCGAGGCCGATCCTCCAGCCATCCCCTGGATCGCGTTCGCCGGATGGTTCGTCGGCGGAGCCGTCGTCGCTCTGTTGGCAACTCAACTTCGCCGGCGCGTTCGGCGGGTGCTCCCCGAGGCGCCCGTCGAACGCGTGCCTGGCGAGGAACGGGAGTTGGTGTCGAGCAGGTAGAGCTACTTCAGTTCTCGTTCGACCGCCGCGGCGAGGTCCTCGGCGGTCGACCGGGCGGTTTCCTTGTCGGCCGCCTCGACCATGACCCGTACCAACGGCTCCGTTCCCGAGGCGCGGAGCAGGATCCGGCCCTTGTCGCCGAGCGACGCCTCGATCTCGGCGACAAGGTCCCACAGCCCCCGGGCATCATCGAGACGCTCCTTCTTGACCACCTGCACGTTGATGAGCACCTGCGGATAGCTCTCGAAGACCTCGGCCATCTCGGACAACGGCCGGTCCGATGTCCTGACGAGCTCGGCGACCTTGAGCCCGGTGAGCACCCCGTCGCCAGTTGACGAGTGGTGTCCGAAGATCACGTGCCCGGACTGCTCGCCACCGAGGACCGCTCCGTGATCGCGCATCGCCTCGCCTACGTACTTGTCCCCGACCGGGCAAGCTATGACTTCGATCCCGCGGGCGGACAGCGCTCTCCTGAAGCCGAGGTTCGCCATGACGGTGGCGATCACGATGTTCTTGTCGAGGGTCTCCTGCTCGTGCATGTGCAACGCGAGCATGGCGATGATGCGATCGCCATCGATCACGGCCCCGTTCTCGTCCACGGCAAGAGCCCGGTCCGCATCACCGTCGAAGGCGATGCCCAGATCCGCGCCTTCGCTCCGCACGCGCGCGGCGAGACCCTTCAGGTCCGTGGAGCCGGAGCCGGCGTTGATGCGGCTGCCGTCCGCCTCGGCGTTGATCGCGGTCACGTCCGCACCGGCCTCCCGGAACGCACGCGGTCCGACATGCCAGGCGGCGCCGAAGGCGCAATCCACCACCACCCTCAGGCCCGACAGGGAGTGCTCGAGCGACCCCAGGAGGTGATCGACATAGCGGTCGACGGCTTGGGCGAGGGGCTCCGATCCACCCACATCCGTACCCTCGGGCCGGGCGGCCGGAGGTTCCGCCATGAGTGCCTCGATCTCTTCCTCGGCGCCGGCCGAGATCTTGATCCCGGCGTCGGAGAAGAACTTGATCCCGTTGTCGGGAGCGGGGTTGTGGGAGGCCGAGATGACTCCCCCGGCGCGGGCCCGTTCGTCGATCGTGAGGAAGGCCACCGCCGGCGAGGGCACGATCCCGGCGGTCCTCACCATCACTCCCGCAGAGCACAGGCCGGCTACCAAGGCCCCTTCGAGCATGGGACCCGAGATCCTCGTGTCCCGTCCTATGACTATCTCGCCGCCGCCTGGGGCCAGCACCGAACCCGCGGCGCGACCGAGGGCGAGCGCGAGGTCGGGCGTGAGGTCCTTGTTGGCTACCCCCCGGATCCCGTCCGTACCGAAAAGCCGTGGCATCCAGCCATCCTCCCAAATCTCCAGCCTTCTGACGCGATCGGGGGTAAAAGAGGGGTGTGGAGACGATCTCGCACGTCCCCGTGGGCTCCATGCCGCCGGAGCGGTTCGAACAGATCCTGGAACGAGCCGCGGGCGCGAGATTCCTCCAGGCGATCGAGGCGGCCCGTAGCGAGCTCCACGGGGTCGTGGTCTGGAACGTCAACTCAGCCTCCAAAGGAGGCGGGGTCGCCGAGATGCTGCGGTCCCTCCTCGCCTACGCGAGGGGCAGTGGAGTTGATGCCCGGTGGGTCACGATCGGGGGGAACCCAGATTTCTTCAAGCTCACGAAACGCCTCCACAACCACCTCCACGGCGCCCCGGGGGATGGCGGGCCCTTGGGCGAGGCGGAACGTGCGACCTACGAGGCCGTCGCCGACGCGGCCGCCCGGGAGATGACCCCGTTGATCCAGCCGGGCGACATCGTCCTCATACACGACCCGCAACCGGCAGGGCTATGCGGTCCGCTCAAGGACGCGGGGGCGAAGGTCATCTGGCGTTGCCACATCGGCCTCGACCAGACCAACGATCTCATCAGGGAGGCATGGGATTTCCTTCGGCCCTATGTAGAGCCGGCGGACGAGTACGTCTTCTCGCGCATCTCTTACGCGTGGGAGGGATTGCCCGAGGAGCGGATCACGGTCGTTCCCCCGTCGATCGACGCGTTCTCTCCAAAGAACCAGGAGATGAGCGCCGAGGTGGTCCAAGCGATCCTGTCGGCCTCGGGCATCATCCCCGACGGCGGAGAGGAGCACGCGGTCTTCACGCATGTCGACGGCTCGCCGGCACGGGTGGACAGCAAGGCCGTCGTTTACGAGACGAACCCCCCTCCTTTCGACGCGCAGATAGTCGTGCAGGTATCCAGATGGGACCGCCTCAAGGATCCCGTGGGGGTCATCCAGGGCTTCGCCGATCACGTCGTCGGATCGGTGGACGCACACCTCATCTACGCGGGGCCGGCGGTCGAGGCGGTCTCCGACGATCCGGAGGGAGCCGAGGTGCTCGCGGAAGCGCGCCATTTGTGGGAGGCGCTCCCTACTCCTGCCAAAGAGCGCGTGCATCTTGCTTGTCTGCCGATGGACGATGGCGACGAGAACGCCGCGATCGTCAATGCGCTACAGCGTCGCGCCGATGTCGTCGTGCAGAAGTCGATCGCCGAGGGCTTCGGGCTGACGGTGGCAGAAGCGATGTGGAAGGGCCGGCCCGTGGTGGCGACCCGCATCGGCGGCATCCAGGATCAGATCACCGACGACACCGGAGTGCTGATCGACGATCCACAGGACCTCGAGGCTTACGGGGCCGCGGTCTCGCACCTGCTGGCCGACCCCGAACGCGCGGCAAGCCTCGGAGCAGCCGCCAAGGAAAGGGTGCGCGACAAGTTCCTGGGTCCCCGGCACCTGATGCAGTACCTCAACATCTTCAGGGACCTACGCCGCCGTTAACCGTCGTCGCCGGCGCGGTCCAGTTCCTCCCGGGTGTCGACGTCCCGGGCGGCCCGCAATTCGATCTCGGCCAGGTCGAGGACCGAGAGGATGCGAAACAGCGCGGCGCCCGCCAGTGACGGACTCGCCGAGAGGGCCTCGTTCAGCCGTACCGTCCGGTACACAGCCAAGAGCGGATTGATCTTGCCGTCGGGGTCGAGCGACGCGGCCCCGTCCTTACTGCCGGCGGCGTCGAGCAGAGCGTCGATGGCGGAGCCGTCAACGAACGGCAGGTCCGAGGCCAGGACGGCAACCAGGGCCTCGGTCTTCATTCCGAGGACCGTCAGGCCCGCAGCGATACTCGCGGCGGGCCCGCCTCCGGGCGGGGACTCCTGTGTCCAGACGATACCGGGGAGCTTCATACGCTCCTCCCCGACCACCACCACACGGCGGGCTTCTGAAACGGCGTCGACCGCGCGCTCGAGCAACGACTCGCCGTTGAACTCGGCCAGCGACTTGTCGGCCCCGAAGCGACGAGACTCACCTCCGGCGAGGACGATCGCGTCGAAACCCATAGAATGACTGTAAGACCTATGGACCCCTCTGAAGCGCCCCCGAAGATCAGCCCCTTCCTCGCCGCATGTCGGGGAGAAGAGACCGCCGCCGTCCCCGTTTGGTTCATGCGCCAGGCCGGCCGCAGCCTGCCCGAGTACCGCAAGCTGCGGGAGACCCGTTCGATCCTCGAGCTGTGCCGCACGCCGGAGCTCGTCGTGGAGATCACCCTCCAGCCGGTCCGGCGGTACGGCGTCGATGCCGCGATCCTCTTCTCGGACATCGTGGTGCCCCTGCAAGCCATGGGGGTCGACCTGGAGATCGAAACGGGAGTGGGCCCGGTGATCGCCGACCCGATCCGGGATCGTGCGGGGGTCGACCGGCTCGGGGAGCTGGATCCCCCGGCGGGAGTGCCTTTCGTCCTCGAGGCGATCAAGAACCTCAAACAAGAGCTCGACGTCCCCCTGATCGGTTTCGGCGGCGCGCCCTTCACGCTCGCGTCGTACCTCATAGAGGGAGGGCCGTCTAAGAACCAAGCGAAGACCAAAGCCTTGATGTATTCGGACCCACACACGTGGCACGCGCTGATGGAGCGTCTGGCCGGCGCGATGCTCGCCTACCTCCGTGCCCAGGTCGACGCGGGCGTGGACGCGATCCAACTGTTCGACTCGTGGGTCGGGAGCCTGGCTCCGATCGACTACGAGACGCTCGTCCTGCCGTACGTGGAGAAGATCCTGCGCGGACTCGACGATCTCTCCGTGCCGCGGATCACGTTCGGCGTCGGGACCGGGGAGCTGTTGCCGCTGATGGCCAAGAGCGGCGCGGACGTGGTCGGTGTCGACTGGCGCGTGCCGCTCGACGA
>JAENWQ010000119.1 GCA_016649855.1 Actinomycetota bacterium
CGTCGGGCGTGAAATCTCGCTCCCAGAGCGAAGGGAGGCCCTTGTAGACGTCGTTGAGGTCACGGACCAACCGCTGGATCCCCTGGTGCTCGCCGAAGTCGAGGAGATGCCAGTCGAGGCTCCGATCGTGGTTCCACTCCCTCGACTGCGCGAACTCCGTGCCCATGAAGATGAGCTGCTTGCCGGGATGGGCCCACATGTAGGCGAAGTACGAGCGAAGGTTGGCGAGCGCCTGCCACCGGTCACCCGGCATCTTTCCGATCAGGGACCCCTTGCCGTGAACGACCTCGTCGTGGCTGATCGGAAGGATGAAGTTCTCGGAGAACGCGTACCAGAGGCTGAACGTCAACTGGTTGTGGTGGAAGCGGCGGTAGATCGGATCCTTGGTGAAGTAGTCGAGCGTGTCGTGCATCCAGCCCATGTTCCACTTGAATCCGAAGCCCAACCCGCCCGTGTGGACCGGCCGGCTGACGCCCGGCCACGAGGTCGATTCCTCGGCTGCGGTGATGGCACCCGGGTGCTCGGTGCCGAGGACCGAACTCAGTTCCTTGAGGAATTCGATCGCCTCGATGTTCTCGCGCCCACCGAAGGCGTTGGGAACCCATTCGCCTTCCTTGCGGGAGTAGTCGAGATAGAGCATGGATGCGACGGCGTCGACGCGCAGCCCATCGACGTGCAGCTCCTCGATCCAGTAAAGCGCGTTGGAGATCAGGAAGTTCCTGACCTCGTTGCGCCCGTAGTTGAAGATCAATGTGCCCCAGTCGGGGTGTTCTCCCTTGCGGGGATCCGCGTGCTCGTAGAGGGGGGTGCCGTCGAACCTCGCCAGGGCCCAGTCGTCCTTTGGAAAATGAGCGGGGACCCAATCGATCAGGACCCCGATGCCTTCGTTGTGAAGGGTCTCGATCATCACCTTGAAGTCGTCGGGATCTCCAAAGCGCGCGGTCGGAGCGAAATAGTTCGAGACCTGATAGCCCCACGAGCCTGCGAACGGATGCTCCGCCAGCGGCATGAACTCCACGTGCGTGAAGCCCATTTCCCGGCAGTACTCGGCGAGTTGAAGGCCGGCGTCCCGGTACCCGAGGGCGTCGCCTTCGGGTGACCGTCGCCACGACCCGAGGTGGACCTCGTAGATGGACATCGGACGCGCGTGATGGTCGAGATCCTCACGCCCCTTCATCCAGTCCCCGTCGGTCCACTCGTGCTTCGATTCGTAAACGATGCAATCGTTCTCGGGAGGGATCTGGGTCGCGAACGCGAACGGGTCCGTCTTCAGCACCAGGCGCCCGCCGGCTCCGACGATCTCGTACTTGTACCGAGCTCCCGGTTCGATGTCCGGAACGAACAACTCCCAGATCCCCGACGACCCCATCATCCGCATCGGGTAGAGGCGGCCGTCCCACGAGTTGAACGTACCGACGACCCTGACGCCGCGCGCGTTCGGAGCCCACACAGCGAAGCTCACGCCCTTGATGCCGCGTTCGGTCCGCACGTGTGCGCCGAGCTTCTCCCATAGGCGGAGGTGGCGCCCTTCTCCGACGAGGTGGAGATCGAGCTCTCCAAGGGTCGGCATGAACGCGTACGGATCGCGGATCGAAAAGGTCCCTCCGTCCGGGTAGGTGACCTCGAGCTGATAGTCGTCCAGTGGACCGTCGACGGCGCCTTCGAAGAGGCCGGCCGGATGAACGAGCTCGAGCTTGGAGGCAACGACGTCGTCGACGTGGACCTCGACCGAAGTCGCGTCCGGACGCCACGCCCGGATCACGACTCCGTCATCGGTGTCGTGTTTGCCGAGCAGGGCGTGCGGGTCTTTGAGCTCACCTCTGACCAGCATCTCGACCTCGGTCGGGCGCAGCTTGCTCACCGGCCTTCGCTCCGTTCGAGGACCTGGTGGAGGCCCCTCAGCGGTATCCGGACCCAATCGGGTCGGTGACCGCGCTCGTATCCGAGCTCGTAGAGGGCTTTGTCGATCTCGAAGACATCGAGCATCGCCGAGATGGCATCGCGATCGGACGGGAGGAAGTGTCCCTCGTGCGCGGTGCGCAGGTAGCCGGCGAGGAAATGCTCGCGGGCGAGGTCTTCCCAACACGCGCCCCAGGGGGACAGATCCAGCCACTCCTGGGAATCGGGTTCGGCGCGCTCGAACAGGGCCGCGGTTGCTGCGTACGAGAACGATCTCAGCATCCCCGCGACGTCCCTCAACGGGGACTGCTTCGTGCGGCGCTCTTCGATCGTGCGTCTCGGCTCACCCTCGAAGTCGATGAGCAGCCATCCCCGGGGGCCGATCAGTACCTGACCCAGGTGGTAGTCGCCGTGGATGCGGATCTTCCACCCAAGGTCGTTCTCGTCGAGCGCGAGGAACCTATCGATCCGTTCGTCGAACGACTCTTCGAGACGGCCGAGCCCGTACAGATCACTCCGCAGCGTGTCCTTCAGCGCCTTCCGGGTTGCCTCGGTCCACTCCTTCACATCGTGCGGGAGGATCGGTTCGGGGACGAAATCCGTCTCGAGCTCTTCGCGCGCCAGAGTCACATGGAGATTCGCGGTCACGTCGCCCAATTGCTCCAGTAGCTCGAATGTCGACCCGGCGCGCTCGGCGGTGAGGATCCGGATGTCCTCGTAGGCGTCGTCAGGATGTATTTCGTCATAGAAGAGATGAACTCGCTTGAGGATCTCGGTCCATCCCTCGGATACGTCGTGGACGAACCGAGAGGCGGTCCCGAGATCGATCGAAACCTCCCGTTCGCCGGTGCCCTGATCGTCCAGCTCGCCTTCGTAGAGGATCTCGCCGACCTGGGCCGGGATGTGCTCGAATCCTTCGTTGGTCAGGAGGCGGGCGAGCTCCAGGTCGGGGTTCGGACCCGGTTCGACCTTGCGGAAGAGCTTCACGATCACCTGTTCGTCGAGCACGAGCGACGTGTTGCTCTGCTCGTGGCCCATCGAGCGGATCCCCTCGGAGCCCGGCGGGGATAGTGGATCGAGCCCAGGGCCTCCGAAGTGGAACAGCCCATTGTTGCCCTTGATCGAGTCGCCGTGGGCCATTAGCTTTCCGAGGATGCGGAGGGAATCGATGTCTTCGAACGCGTCGCGAACGGCACCGTCATCGTCGACCAGAAGGGGAAGGTGATAGAGGTTCGCGGCGCCGTCTTCGAAGGTGATGCGCGCGAGGGTGACGACCAGTCGGGGAGGGCCGTCCGCCAAGACCCCCTCGTCGAGGATGGCCACGTCCGCGATCGTTCGCTCTTTGTCGCCGAACCAGCGCTGGCCGACAAGTTGGTCCTTGAGGATGGTCGTATCGATCATCACGTGTCCTTCACCAGCTGGAACCAATAGAAGCTGTGTGCCCCGAAGGTCAGTAGGTAGGGGAGCTCTCCGATAGACGGGAATCGTTCCTTACCCAGCATCTCCACCGGGTACATACCCGCGAAGGGCGAGAGATCTAACTCGGCCGCCTGTGCCCGGGCCGACAGGTTGTTGGCGCATAGCATGATGTCGTCACCCCACTTCCGGATGTAGGCGAAGATCGCTGCGTTCTCCGGATGGATGATTTCGAACGAGCCTAACCCGAAGACCGGGTGCATCTTCCTGACCGCAAGCAGGCGCCGGAACCACTGGAGGAACGACGAGGGGTTGCGGATCTCGGATTCGACGTTGACTCGTTCGTAGCCGGTAACCGGGTCCATCAGCACGGGCAGATACATCTGGGCGAAGTCGGCCTTCGAGAATCCGGCGTTGCGATCGGCCGACCACTGCATCGGCGTACGAACCCCATCCCTGTCTCCGAGGAAGATGTTGTCGCCCATCCCGATCTCGTCTCCGTAGTAAACGATCGGGGTCCCCGGCAGGGAGAACAGCATCGCGTGGAACAGCTCCGATTGATCGCGCGAGTAGTCGAGGAGGGGAGCGAGCCGCCTCCGGATCCCGAGGTTGAGCTTCATGCGCGGATCCTTGGCGTATTCCGCGTACATGTAATCCCGCTCTTCGTCGGTCACCATCTCGAGCGTGAGCTCGTCGTGGTTCCTGAGGAAGATGCCCCACTGGCAGTTCTGGGGGATGTTCGGGGTCTGCTCGAGGATCTCGACCATCGGATAGCGGACCTGACGGCGGACGGCCATGAACATCCGGGGCATCAAGGGAAAGTGGAACGCCATGTGGCACTCGTCGTCCTCGCCGAAATAGTCGACGACGTCGGCGGGCCACTGATTCGCTTCCGCCAGCAGGACGACATCTTCGTAGTTCTTGTCGACCTCGGACCGCACTCGCTTCAGGAACTCGTGGTTCTCGGGGAGGTTCTCCCCGTCGGTCCCCTCGCGTTCGAAGAGGTAGGGGACCGCGTCCAGGCGGAAACCATCGAGTCCCAGATCGAGCCAGAACTTGAGCCCCGCGAGCATCTGCTCCTGCACCTCGGGGTTGTCGTAGTTGAGGTCCGGCTGGTGGCTGAAGAAGCGGTGCCAGTAGTACGCGCCGGCGTCCTCGTGCCAGGTCCAATTCGACTTCTCGCTGTCGAGGAAGATGATGCGCGCGTCCGAATACTTTGTGTCGTCGTCCGACCATACGTACCAGTCGCGCTTCGGTGAGTTGGGCTTGATCGACTCCTGGAACCACGGGTGCTGATCCGATGTGTGGTTCATGACGAAGTCTGCGATCACGCGCATCCCGCGCTCGTGGGCTTCTTCCAGGAACTCCATGAAGTCGTTGAGGTTCCCGTACTCGGGCAGGATCGAATAGAAGTCGGAGATGTCGTAACCGCCGTCCTGCAGCGGTGATTGATAGAAGGGGAGCAGCCAGAGACAGTCGACGCCCAGCCACTCGAGATGGTCGAGCTTCTCGGTCAGGCCCTTGAAGTCTCCGTATCCGTCGGCGTTCGAGTCGTAGAAGCTACGAACGTAGAGCTCGTAGAAGACCGCGGTCTTGTACCAGCGTGGATCCTTCTCAATGGGGGCCACTAGTGCACCACTACCCGCGGACCTCGAAGATGTGGGCAGGCTCGGCAGGATCGAGCCGCACGTAGGCCTGATCCCCGTGCCACGTGTAGGTCGCGTCCGTGATGAGCTCGTGCATCTCGAGTGGCCGGGCGAGGTCTACCCCCAGGGCATCCCGGTCGACGGAGATGGTGCCCTCCTCCCAGTTGAACGGGTTGAGGTTCACAACCACGAGGATGGCTTCCCCCTCCGAGGACGACTTGGAGAAGGCGATCAGGTTGTCCTTGTCGACGTCGTGCCACCGTAGGTTGGTGAGCTGAGAGAGAGCAGGGTGCTTGCGCCTGATCTCGTTCACCTTCGTGATGTACGGAGCGAGCGATCCCTGCACGGAGTAATCGCGCGGTTTCAGCTCGAACTTCTCCGAGTGAAGGTACTCCTCGCTCCCGTGGCTGATGGGAGTGTTCTCCAACAGCTCGTAACCCGAGTACACGCCGTAGGTGGGACACAGCATCGACGCCAGCACGAGGCGGATCTTGAACGCAGGGGGTCCGCCGACCTGCAGGTACTCATGCAGGATGTCCGGGGTGTTGACGAAGAAGTTCGGCCGGAAGTACTTGGGCATGTCTCCGGTCGACAGCTCGTCGAGGTACTCAACGATCTCCCACTTCTCGTTGCGCCAGGTGAAATAGGTATAGGACTGGCTGAACCCCAGCTTTGCGAGTGCCTTCATCACCTTCGGGCGCGTGAACGCTTCGGCGAGGAAGATCAACTCCGGGTGCGTGGTCTTCAGTCCGTTGATGACCCATTCCCAGAAGGCGAACGATTTCGTGTGGGGGTTGTCGACCCGGAAGATCTTCACCCCGTGGGAGATCCAGTGTTCGAGCACCCGTTTCAGCTCGAGCCACAGCGCTGCGGCGCCGTCGTTATCGAAGTTGATCGGATAGATGTCCTGGTACTTCTTCGGGGGATTCTCGGCGTACCTGATCGATCCATCGGGCCGGTGATTGAACCACTCGGGATGTTCCGTGACCCAGGGATGATCCGGAGAACACTGGATCGCGAAATCGAGCGCGACCTCGATGCCGAGCCGGTCCGCCTGCTTCACGAAGTTGTCGAAATCCGCCATCGTGCCGAGTTCGGGGTGGAGCGCGTCGTGGCCTCCGTCCTTGCTGCCGATCGCCCACGGGCTTCCGACATCGGAGGGATTGGCATCGAGGCTGTTGTTGGCGCCTTTCCGGAAGGTGCTACCGATCGGATGGATCGGCGGCAGATACACGATGTCGAACCCCATCTCGGCGATCCTGGGGAGCGCTTTGGCGGCGGTCTTGAACGTGCCGTGCTTCTTCGGCGTCCCGGTCGAACGAGGGAAGAACTCATACCAGGCCCCCGATCGGGCGCGCTCGCGATCGACCGTCACTTCCAGTTCGGGCCTCAGCGTCGTGGACCCGGTCCGATCGGAGTGACTGTTCATCAGCTCGATCACGAGCTCGTCCAGCAAAGGGGCGAGCCGGGGATCGTCGGCGTCGTCTGAAGGAGCTGGGTCCGCTCGCAGAACCGTGACCGCGTGGGCGAGAACCTTCGCCTCGCTCTTGCTGAGGGACGGAAGCCTTGCCTCGATGAGCCGGGCTCCCCCTTCGAGCTCGAGGGTGACGTCCTGACCGGCTTCGACCCTCTTCATGAGATCCCGCCGCCACGAGCCGAAGTGATCCGTCCAGGCCTCGATCGTGAAGCTATGGATGCCGAGCTCGGTCGGCCGGAAAGAGCCGTACCAGCGGTCGTTCTCGACATGGACCAGCCGGGTCTCGCTCCACCTGGGATCCCCCGGACCCTTGTGCCGCAGGACGGCCATGAGGAGGTCCGGTCCGTCCCGGAAGATGTCGGCGGTGACCTCGACGCGATCGCCCACGATGGCCTTGGTCAGGTAGCGCCCGCAATCGATCTGAGGCTCCACGGCTTCGATCCGCAAGTGGCTTCGCGCCAATCCGCTCTTCATCCTCCTAGAGTACGGGGGTCCACCGGACGTCGTTTCAAGCAGGTCGGGCATGCTCTTTGAATGCTTGCGCCAGTCCTGCGACACTGGGCCGATGAAAGCCCTGAGAAGCTTCGCCGTGCGCGCCTCGTTGCCGGATGAGTTGCAACCGCTCGTGACTCTGGCGATGAACCTCCGGTGGTCGTGGAATCCCCAGGCCGTCGACCTCTTCAGGTGGGTCGATCCCGGCGTGTGGGAGGAGGCGGAGCACGACCCTATGAGGATGCTCGGCCTCGTCAGCCCCGAACGTTTCGCTGAGCTGGCCGATGACGGACCGTTCACATCCTTCCTGCACAACGTCATGGAGGACCATGAGCGCTATCTCACCGAGCCGCGCTGGTTCCAAACCCATCACGACGAGAAAGACCTCCGCTCGGTCGCGTACTTCTCCCCCGAGTTCGGCGTTTCGGAGGCGCTGCCCGTTTACTCGGGAGGACTGGGCGTCCTGGCCGGAGATCATCTCAAGGCCGCGAGCGATCTAGGTGTTCCTCTAGCGGGAGTGGGCCTCCTCTACCGGGAGGGGTACTTCCGGCAGCATCTCAACGCCGACGGGTGGCAGCAGGAGCGCTATCCCGCCCTCGATCCCCACCGCATGCCGCTCATGCTTCTCTCCGGCGCGGATGGAACCGCTCTCAAGATCGAGGTCGAGCTAGCTTCCGCTCGCTGCGTCGCCCAGGTCTGGCGGGCGATGGTCGGCCGCATCCCGCTGCTGTTGCTCGACTGCGACGTTGAGGAGAACGACCCCGAAGAGCGTGCGGTGACCGATCGCCTCTACGGCGGCGGCGGTGGTAGCGAGCACCGGCTGCGGCAGGAGATCGTCCTGGGTATCGGGGGTGTCCGTGCGCTGCGGGCGGCGGGCTACGAGCCGGACGTCTATCACTCGAACGAAGGCCACGCGGGGTTCCTCAGCATCGAGCGCATGCGGACCTTGATAGCGAAGGAAGGACTGACGTTCGATCAGGCGGTCGAGGCGGTCCGCGCCTCGTCGATCTTCACGACGCACACACCGGTCCCGGCCGGTATCGACGTCTTCGACGGCGAGCTGATCGAACGCTACTTCTCGAACTTCGCCAAAGAACTCGATGTTCCACTCGCGGAGATGATGGCTCTCGGACAGA
>JAENWQ010000147.1 GCA_016649855.1 Actinomycetota bacterium
CGATCGCGTGCCTTCTCACGGCGACGCGTTCTACGCCCACGACCTCGACAAGTTCGAGGTCACCGCGGAGGAACCGTTCAGCCGCCACGTCGACGGTGAGCCGCTGGGGCGGGCAAGTTCCGCCGCCTTCACTTTCGTGCGCGATGTGCTGAAGGTGAGGGCGTGAGCGTCCTCCTCATCGGTTGGGAGGGAGAGGAGGCAATCGCTGCGATCCGGAGGCTGCACTCGCAGGACGACCAGGTTCAGATGGTCGAGCCGGATCGGTTCGCGGCGCAGGCGTGGAGAGACCTCGGAGCTTTCGTGGCCGTCGGGGACCCGACCGATCCGGACCTCGTGGAACGCTCGGCGTACGAGACGAGGACCCTCGCTCTGTTCGACCGGGGACGACCGGGCGTCGCAACCGCGATCGTCGAAGGGGTCCGTGTCTCCGGGGCGCTGCGACTCGTTCTGTTCACGGGGGATCCGAACGGGGAGTCCGCTACTGCCTTCTCGTCGAGCGGGATGCCGTACGTGATCGTGGCCCTTCCCAAGAAGACCCTTCTCGGGAGAGCGCGCATCGAACCGGCGAGGCTCGCAGAGGTGCTCGATGCGGCCGATGACCTTGCGGGCGAGCCCAAGCTGACGGCCGATCTTTCGAGCGACGAAGGGTGGGAGGCCCTCGGGCTGAGTCCCTGAGTCTCTAGTCGTTCAACGAGCGGAACACGAGACCGGTGAGCGCCTTCGGCCAGAAGTAGCTCGCCTTCTGCGGCATCCGTTCACCGGCGCTTGCGACGTCGATCACGTCGGTCGCGTTGGGGGCCCTGAGGAGAATGGCCATGGGCCAGCCCTCTTGGTTCATGAGGCGGTCGATCTCTTGCGTCTCGCGCGTGAAGACCATCTGTGGAGGTCCGTCGGGGAACAGGCGGGGGAGAACGACCTCGTGGAGGGCGACCACATCGAGGCTCCTCCACGCCGCGGCTCGGTTGCCGGTGGCTGCGGTCACCTGTTCGTCCGACAGTTCGACGAGGACGTCGCCGTCCGGGAATCGGACGACCAGAGGATGATCCGCTCCGGACGCGGTCTGGGCACCGGCTGACTCATCTCGGGTCAGTTCCTTGCCCCCGAACGCCTCGAGCAGCCGCGTCTTGAGTACAGCGGGTTCCTCGTCGGTCTGGATCGCCCGGTGGAACGCGGCGACCACTAGTCCCTCGACATCCGCATCGACGCAGAAACACATGACGGCGTCGTGTCCGCCGGGCTCGGTGCCGCGTTCGCGGTGATAGGCGAGCGCGGTTTCGTAGCGGTGATGTCCATCGGCGATCACGAGCGGCCCGGGCGCCAGCGCTTCGGCCAGCATCTCTGCCTCAGCTGGCGCCGAGATCTTCCAGAGACGGTGGAGCGTCCCGGCGTCATCGGCGAAGCGCGCCTCGGGAGGGCGGTTCTCGAGCGAGTCGAGGAACGGAGCGAGACCTCCGCCACCGCGGTAGATCGCGTAGATGGGGGAGATGTTGACAGGACACGCGCTGATGAGGGCGAGGCGGTCCTCGATCGGGCCGGGCATCGTGCGCTCGTGAGGGAGAACGCCGGCGCCAAACTCCTCGAGGACGAGTGCCCCCATAACCCCGGCAACCCGGCCCCTCTTGCCACCTGGAAGCTGGTAATCCTGGCGGTAGACGTAGAGCGATGGCGTGTCATCGGAGGCCAGGACGCCTTCGGCGAGCCAGGTGCGGAACTGTTCGCCGGCATTCCGGTAGCGGTCGACCTTGTCGCCTGCGTCGGAGAAGGGGAGCTCGATCCTCACCGCGTTGTGGGGATGAAGTTCGTGGAGCTGTCTCTGCTGTTCCGGAGAGATGACGTCGTAGGGCGGACAGACGATGGGCTTGAGGGTTTCCTCGCCCGCGTAGCGCACGCCCTTGAAGGGTCTGATCTCTGGCATAGGCCGCATGATAACGGCGGGGTGGGAAGCTCCGGGAACGTTTTGCCCTCCGGAACATGGAGCGGTCTTTCGACGAGCAGTTCTCGCTGTGGCGCTACTGCCACGTCCTCATGGTCGAGCGTCAGATCGGCACCAAGTCGGGTACCGGAGGCTCGTCCGGCGCCCCGTACCTGCGCTCCACGCTGGTCAAACGCTTCTATCCGGAGCTCTGGGAGATCCGCTCGTCGCTCTAGAGCACGGGGGTCTAGCTGAAGGCCTCTAGGCCCGTGATCGCCTTGCCCAGGATCAGGGTGTGGATCTCGCTCGTGCCCTCGTAGGTCAGGACCGATTCGAGGTTGTTGGCGTGGCGGATCACCGGATACTCGAGGGTGATGCCGTTGGCTCCGAGGATGGTGCGAGCCTCACGTGCGATCTTGATCGCCTCGCGCACGTTGTTGAGCTTGCCGAAGGAGACGTGCTCGGGGGCGATGACCCCGTCGTCCTTCATGCGCCCGAGGTGGAGGGCCAAGAGGATGCCCTTGTTGATCTCGACCATCATGTTGACGAGCTTCTGCTGGGTGAGCTGGAAGCCGCCGATCGGGGTGTCGAACTGCTTGCGGGTCTTCGAGTACTCGAGCGCGGTCTCGTAGCAGGACCGCGCCGCGCCCATCGCACCCCAGACGATCCCGTAGCGGGCCTCCGAGAGGCACGATAGGGGACCCTTCATCCCGGTGACCCCCGGAAGGACCGCGTCGGCCGGAAGGCGGCAGTCGTCCATGATCAGCTCCGAGGTGACCGAAGCGCGCAGCGAGAGCTTCCGGTGGATGTCCCGCGTGGTGAAGCCGGGGGTGCCGCGGGGAACGATGAAGCCCCGGACGCCGCCCTCGGTCTTGGCCCACACGATCGAGACGTCGGCGATGCCTCCGTTGGTGATCCACATCTTGGTGCCGTTGAGGATCCAGTCGTCCCCATCCTTCTTTGCGTGCGTCCGCATCGAGTTCGGGTCGCTTCCGGCGTCGGGTTCGGTGAGCCCGAAGCATCCGATCAACTCGCCGGCGGCCATGCCGGGGAGCCACTGCTCTTTCTGCTCTTCGGAGCCGAACTTCCAGATCGGGAACATCGCGAGCGAGCCCTGGACCGAGACGAAGCTCCGGAAGCCGGAATCGCCCGCCTCGAGCTCGAGGCACGCGAGCCCGTAAGACACCGCGCTGGTCCCGGCGCAGCCGTAGCCCTCGAGGTGCATCCCGAGGAGCCCGATCGAGCCGATCTCGGTTGCCATCTCGCGGGGGAACTCGCCGGCCTCGAACCACTTCTCGATGCCGGGCAACACGCGTTCGCCGACGAACTGGCGGACGGTGTCCCTCAGCATCTTCTCCTCGGGGGAGAGGAGGGCGTCGATATCGAGGAAGTCCTTGGGCTTGAGGGTGACCTTCTTGGGGCTGGTGCTCATCGTCGTTGATGCTCCTTCGTGATCGAGTCCCCTCAGAGTAGGCCATCCCGTACTCTTCCAGCGGTCCGATCTCTGCGGTTAGGTACAGCCGCACACGACAGTACATAAGGAGTGATCTTCGAGAGTGAGCCTCAGATTCGACGCCTTGGTCTGCGATCTCGACGGGGTCGTCTACCGCGGCGACCAGGTGATCGAGGGTGCCCCCGAGGCGCTCGCCGCCCTCAGGGAGAGGGGCGTCCGGCTCCTCTTCGCCACGAACAACTCCCACTTCACGGTCGAGGAGTACGTCGCCAAGCTGGCCGGCCTCGGGATCTCTGCGAGCCGCGACGAGATCCTCACGTCCGCGGTCGTCCTCGGTGAGGTCCTCGAGGACGCCGGGGTCGATGCCACCGGAGCGATCGTGGTGGGCGGGCCCGGCCTGCGCGAGGCGGTCGAGTCAGCCGGCGCCCACGTCGTCGAGGACCCGGGGGACGCCGGGCTCGTGGCGGTCGGCTGGGACCTCGAGTTCACCTACAACAAGCTGAGAGTGGCCTCGGCCGCGGTTCGGGCCGGGGCGGCCTTCTATGCCTCCAACGACGACGCGACCTTTCCGGCCGGAGACGGCGTCCTGTGGCCTGGTGCCGGCGCGATCCTCGCGGCGATCGAGGTCGCCGGGGGTCGGAAGGCGACCGTGGTGGGCAAGCCCCACGCCCCGATGGCCGAGGTCTGCGAACGGCGGCTCGCGGGCGCCACGAACATCGCTGTGATCGGTGACCGGCCCGATACCGATCTGGCGCTGGGCCGCAGCCGGGGCTGGACGACGATCCTGGTGACCTCGGGGATCATCTCGAAGGAGGACGCCGCCGGGGTCGATCCTCCCCCCGATCTCGTACTGGGGAGCATCGCGGAACTCCCGGAGACCCTCGGCCGGTAGAGATCTGTCGAACCTAGATCCCCGCGAATAGTCGTCCGAGATCGAGCGACGGTGCATGCGCGTGAGTGGCGCAGGACACGTAGGTGCGCGCCAGCGCGTCCTTGCCGGCTCCCAACGCGGTGCTGACGAGGCCGAGTGCTTGGGCCTGCTCTGAGGGTTCGACCTCGCTCAGGATCCTTTTCCAGGTGATCTCCTCGAGCACGTTGAATGCGGTCTGCACCTCGGAGAGATCGAATCCCGCATCGAAACGTTTCTTGGCGATGTCGTGGGCATGGGTCACGATGGAGGTGAGGTCGCGCTTGGAGAGGCTGTCGACGAGCGCCCTCATCAAGGTTTCGAACCGCTCGCGGGTCTCGTTGCCGACCTGATAGTGCGGGATATGCACCCGACCGATGGCGCCGGTCGCCTCGTCGACGATCGCCTGGCTTCTTTCTTCGAGGAATCCGGTCAGATCCATCACTACCTCCTGATCGCAGAATCGCTGTATCCCATATGTCTGTTGGCTCAAACCTAGCGCCGGAGGCAGACCAGACTTAGGGCCAAACGGCCCTATCCTGACGGGAAGAGCGAGCTGCCCGCAGCCGGGCTAAGGTCCGGTCGCTGGGTTTCGATCCGTCGGGGACCGTGTGTCACTCCAGAAAGGCCTAATCGTATGGGTTGCTTCGCAGCCTTCTTTGCTCTGGCCATGCCGCGCTTCGTCATGGTCCTGCTGTGGCTCTTCGGCGACTACCTGAGCCGGGCCTACGACAACTTCTTCCTTCCGCTCCTCGGGTTCTTCTTCCTCCCGACGACGACCCTGGCCTTCGCGGTCGCACAGAACGAGACCGGCGGCCTGCATCGGTGGGGCCTGGCGCTCGTGATCGTCGCCGTACTCCTCGACCTCGGCATCTGGGGAAGCGGACGGGGCGCCTTCAAGCGCAAGTAGTCACCCCCTGTCGAGGACGTTCACCACGACCACCCCACCGCTGATGACGAGAACCGGCCGCTGCAGGGTGTGTAGGTCTTCGCGAACATCACCGTTCACGGCGATGAGATCGGCCGGAGCGCCGGGCGCGATGACACCCAACGGCGCAAGCCCAAGGGCCTTGCCCGCTTCCGCCGTCGCGGCGCTCAACATGGCCTCGATGGAGAGTCCGGTTTCTCTCATGAGCTCCAGTTCTTCCACATCGATGCCTCCGCCGATCCCGGGATTCCCCATGTCAGTTCCATACAGGAGCTTTCCACCCGCCGCGACGAAGATCCGTGCGTTTCTCATATTGTCTTCGCACCAGGAGGAATGCTGGACGTCGAGAGTGCCCACTACCGGCACCCCCGCTTCGGCGACCTGCCGGATGAGCGCAGGCGACTGGCCCCGACACGGCATATGGGCGAACTCGTCGATTCCGGCCGCGAGCGCACGCTTAACGGGGATCGCCCCGTCCTCGACGTGAACGGTCACCCGGAGATTCTGCTCGTGAGCTTCGCGAACGAGGGCCCGAAGCTCGGCCTGGCCGAGCATCGGCCAGTGTCTGTCTCCGCCGGGTTCGAGGGCGGTCTTGATGACTCCCGCCCCGGCGGCGTGCAGGTCAGACACCGCTGCGGCTGCTTCCTCCGGGGAAGAGACCGGCTTGGCGATCGCCCGGCCCCAGGCTTCGATCGGGTAGCCGCCCGGGGCGGTGATGATCGGCCCGGCGACGATCCGGCGTACGGTGCCCGGCGCCGGATCCGGAGGTGGGAGGGATCTGGCCGAACCGGCCAGATCCCTGACCGTCGTCAGTCCCTTGGACAGCAGAGCTTCGGAGGTCAGGGAGCTGGCATGAACGTGGAGGTCGATGAATCCCGGGAGAAGGGTGCCCTCAACATGTAACTCTGTGACCCCCGGCGATCTGAGTTCGCTCGCGGGCCCGACCGCAGTGACCTGCTCGCCCTCGACGAGCACCGCCATCCCTTCGTGGAAGCCCTGCCCGTCGAACAGGATCTCGGGGACGATCAAGATCGAGTCTGGCTTAGGGGCGGGGGATCCCTGATGGCTATCGCTACAACTCAAGGCCAGTAGCGCGACCGGGAGAAGGATCGCCAGAAGACGCGGAATGGAGTTGGACCGTGGTCTTTCCATCACCCACCGATCATTTCTTAGGGACCAACAGAACCCTAATCCAGCCGGAGCAGGCTTCCATGCACATCGGATCACCTGAATCTCGAGGGCTACCGATCAGTGCTCGCGACGCGAGGCCAGTACCGCGCCTCCGATGACGAGGACCACACCCACCAGAGCGATGAGCGCCACCTTGTCGGACTGGAACAGCGCTCCGAGGATCAGCGCCACCACGGGGATCAGGTAGGTAACGAAGGACGCCCGAGGACCACCCACGCGGCCGACCAGTGACGCCATGAAGGCGAAGGCAAGCCCGGTTCCCACGACGCCGAGGACCACGGTCGCTGCCGCCGGCCCCCAGGCGAACTCCGAGCGCGTCAGGCCGTAGAGGCCGAACGGCGTCGTCCACAGGGTGCCGAGCGCCAGCATCCGGGCCATGATGACCACCGAGCCGTACTTCTGCTGGATGGACCCCGCGATGTTGGTGGCGAGGCCGTAGCAGACGGTGGCTACAAGCACCATCAGTACTCCGACGATCGCGGTCCCACCTTCGGCGCTCGATCCAACGCTGACGAGGATGATGCCGGCGAAGCCCACGGCGATACCCAACCGCTGGGGACCGCGGGGCGTCCG
>JAENWQ010000146.1 GCA_016649855.1 Actinomycetota bacterium
CCCTGATCTCCGAGATGACCATAGCCGGCACCTAAAGAAGATGTTGAGGACGTCGCTTGGCGAAAGCGATAGGGGTGTCCCAGGCAGCCCGGTTCGACCTAGAGTTGTCTGATGCTGATTTGCGGGAGTTGTGGCGAAGAGAACTCTGACAAGGGGTGATGGCTCGGTACTTCACGCTGATGTCATCGATCCTCGAAAAGCACGGTGGGGTGGTCGAGAAATACATCGGCGACGCGGTGTTGGCGGGCTTCGGGATCCCGCAGCTCCATGAGGACGATGCCCTGCGGGCAGTGCGCGCAGCGATCGAGATGCGCGACGCGATGGCCGTTCTCAACGCAGAACTCCAGGCTGAGTATGGAGTTGAGCTCGCTGTCCGCACAGTTGCTCGCGCGGCGATCCGGTCTCGAGCGGCACGCCGCAGGCCGAACAGAACCTCGCGTTCGCCGCGTTCGCCTCGCCACACTGCCCGCACGCCCCCATGGAGCAAGCGTACGGGGTCCGCGGGTGGGTGCCTAGGACGGGGGGTCGTCATCATTCGTCCAACGAATCCAGGCCTAGGCTTGGCAGCGGCTACGTGGGTGGAAGCCCTGTCATCTTGATGCCGGCCCGATCGGTCTTGTACCGGCGGTTGATCCCGATGAGCAAGGCGGTGATCGGCTCGATGATCCTGGCGTTCTCGAGTGAACCTGCGTCGATGAAGCGAAGGTCCGGGATCGCGGTCACGAGTTCGCCGACCTCCAGACGGGCCGCCTTGTTGGTGCCGCATACCAGAACATCGCCCTCCATCTCGCGGTCGAGGTCGCTGAGCGCCGCCGCCGCGAGGGCATGGAACCCGGCGCATACCGTGGTCTCCTTCGGAAGCAATGATTGAGCCTGCTGTGCAGCCGATCCCTCCCACACCCCAAGTACGTGGGTGGCTTTGTCCCCCACCGACGCTCCGACCGGGACGGTGCAATCCACGACGATCGTGTCCGGCCCGATGCTGTTGGCGATCGACCTGTAGATCCCGGCCTGGGCCGCGAACGGTACGGTCACCACAACGATGGGAGCCGAGGCCGCCGCGGCCTCGTTTCCGAGTCCGCTAACGGTCCCGCCGACGAGATCCTTGATCTTGGCGGCAGCGTCCTCCGCGCGCTCTTCGGCACGGGAACCGATGACGATCTCGATCCCAGCCCGCGCCCAGCGCGAGGCCAGCCCGAACCCTTCGGCTCCGGTGCCTCCGATGACCGCAACCTTACGGGTGGCCATCAGCTCGGCTCGAACTCGCCGTAGACGTTCCGCAGAACATCGGATACCTCGCCGAGGGTGGTGTAGGCAACGAGAGCCTCCCGCATCGGGTAGAGGAGGTTGTCCGTCCCCCGAGCCGCCTTCTCGAGATCCTTGAGCGCGGCATCGACCCGGGCCTGATCGCGCTCACTCCTCACCTTCTGGGTGCGCTCGACCTGACGGCGAGCGAGGTCCGGGTCCATGTCGATGATCTCGACCGGCTCGTCGCTGTCGCTGACGAAACGGTTCACGCCGACCACCGGACGCGTGCCGTTCTCGATACCTTGCGCGATCCGGTAAGCAGCTTCCTCGATCTCGCTCTTCATCCATCCAGAGGATACGGCCTCGACGCCGCCGCCCATCTCGTCGATCCGCGTGAGATAGTCCTCGGCCCGTGCCTGTATCTCGTCGGTCAGCGATTCGATGAACCAGGCACCTCCAAGCGGATCGGCGGTATCCCCGATCCCCGACTCGTGAGCGATCACCTGTTGCGTCCGAAGTGCGATGGTCGCCGCCTTCTCACTCGGGAGCGCAAGCGCTTCATCGAACGAGTTCGTGTGCAGCGACTGCGTTCCGCCGAGGGCGGCGGCGAGCGCCTCGAGCGCGGTTCGAACGATGTTGTTCTCCGGCTGCTGAGCCGTGAGGGTCGCTCCCCCGGTCTGGGTATGGAAGCGAAGCATCAACGACTTTGGGTCCTTCGCTCCGAAACGCTCCTTCATCACTTGAGCCCACAGACGCCGGGCCGCCCGGAACTTGGCTACCTCCTCGAAGAAGTTCATGTGACATGCAAAGAAGAACGAGAGCCTCGGCGCGAAGTCATCGACCTCGAGCCCCGCTTCGATCGCAGCATCGACGTACGCGATGCCGTCGGCGATCGTGAAAGCGACCTCCTGGACCGCAGTGCATCCGGCCTCGCGCATGTGGTAGCCGGAGATCGAGATCGTGTTCCAGCGCGGGAGGTTGTCCTTGCAGTACGCGAAGAGGTCGGTGACGATCCGCATCGACGGCTTGGGCGGATAGATGTACGTGCCCCGGGCCGTGTATTCCTTGAGGATGTCGTTCTGCGTTGTGCCGGAGATCTTCTCTTTGGGAACGCCCTGCTTTTCGGCGACGAGCTCATAGAGGAGCAGCAGGATCGCTGCGGTCGAGTTGATCGTCATCGAGGTCGACGCCTCGTCGAGAGGGATGCCGTCGAACAGGAGCTCCATGTCCGCGAGCGAGTCGATCGCCACGCCCACACGGCCGACCTCAGCCTGAGCTTTGGGATGGTCGGAGTCGTACCCCATCTGGGTGGGGAGGTCGAAGGCGACCGACAATCCAGTTTGCCCGGCCTTCAACAGGTACTTGAAGCGCTCGTTGGTCTCCTCGGCCGAGCCGAAGCCGGCGTACTGGCGCATGGTCCACAAGCGGTCCCGGTACATGCCGGGGTAGACGCCCCGGGTGAACGGGTACTTGCCCGGGCCCCCGAGCTTGTTCTCCTCAACCGGATGATCGACCCCCGTATAGAAAGGCTCGATCTCGATCTCTGAGTCGGTGCTTCGTTTCTCGGTCACGTGCTAGATGCTAGTCGAGCCAGCCTGTGGGGGCGTTAACATCCGGGGCATGGCCACCATCGAAGAGGTGTACCGGAAGAAGAAGCCCAAGGCGTTCGAAGCCGACCGGAGTCCCTCGAAGGTAGAGGTCTGGTGGTGGTTCTTTATGAGGCTCTCCGGGATCGTGCTGCTGTTCCTCGTGCTGATCCACCTCTACGTGATGCATCTCGTCGACTCGGGGGTCGAAAGGGTCAACTTCGAGTTCGTCGCCGAGCGGTGGGACAACGTCGGATGGAAGACCTTCGACTGGGTCCTCTTGGTCCTCGCCCTCCTACATGGCGTCAACGGATTACGCATCATCATCGATGACTACGTCCACCGGCCCGGCGTGAGGACCGCGATCAAGGCGACCCTCTACAGCGCGACCGCCATCGCCATGATCATGGGCACCGCCGTCATCGTGACCTTCGACCCGACGGTAGGTGGCTGATGCCGAACAACGTGCATATCTACGATGCGGTCATCGTGGGAGCCGGTGGAGCCGGACTCAGGGCTGCGCTCGAAGCCAGCAAGGGATGCAAGACCGCGGTCGTCTCGAAGATGTACCCCACCCGGTCTCACACTGGGGCCGCGCAGGGCGGCATGTGTGCGGCGCTCGCGAACGTCGAAGAGGACTCGTGGGAGTGGCACGCCTTCGACACCGTCAAGGGTGGCGACTTCCTCTCCGACCAGGACGCGGTCGACGTCATGTGCCAGGAAGCGGTCGAGTCGGTGCTCGACCTCGAGCGCATGGGGCTCCCGTTCAACCGGACCCCGGACGGCAAGATCGACCAACGACGCTTCGGCGGCCACACGCGCAACCACGGCGAGGCCGCGGTAAAGAGGGCGTGCTACGCCGCCGACCGCACCGGCCACATGATCCTCCAAACGCTCTTCCAGCAGTGCAACAAGCAAGGCGTCGAGTTCTACAACGAGTTCTTCGTCCTCGACCTGATCATCGAGGGTGGGGTGTGCGGCGGGATCGTGGCTTACGAGATCGCCACCGGCGAGATCCACACCTTTCGTGCCAAGGCGGTCCTCTTCGCAACCGGTGGCTACGGCAAGATGTTCAAGATCACTTCCAACGCGCACACTCTTACCGGCGATGGCCCCGGACTCGTCTACCGCAAGGGGCTCCCGCTCGAGGACATCGAGTTCTTCCAGTTCCATCCCACCGGCCTCTACCGCCTCGGCATCCTGCTCTCCGAGGCCGCTCGCGGCGAGGGCGGCATCCTGCGCAACGGCGACGGCGAACGCTTCATGGAGCGCTATGCGCCGACGATCAAGGACCTCGCTCCCCGCGACATGGTGTCGCGGGCCGAGTTCTTCGAGATCAAAGAGGGACGGGGGGCCGGACCCAACAAGGACTACGTCCTCCTCGACCTGACCGCCGTCGATCCCGAGGTCGTCGAGGCGAAGCTGCCCGACATCACGGAGTTCGCCCGGACCTATCTCGGCGTCGATCCGCTCAAAGAGGGGGTTCCTACGGTCCCCACGGCCCACTACGCGATGGGTGGGATCCCGACAAACGTCAACACCGAGGTTCTGCGCAGCGCGCACGGCGAAGTCGTCCCCGGTTTCTACGCGGCCGGCGAATGTGCGTGTGTTTCCGTACACGGCGCCAACCGCCTCGGAACGAACTCGCTCCTCGACATCATCGTGTTCGGGCGGCGCGGTGGCCTGGGCATGGCCGAGCACGCGGCCCGAACGAAACTCATCGACATCCCCGACGATGTCGCCAAACCGTCTGAGGACTGGATCGCGTCGCTCACCGACGGTCAATCGCCCGAGCCGATCGCGGCGATCCGCAAGGACCTCCAGGAAGAGATGTGGGACAAGGTTTCGGTCTTGCGCACCGACGAGGGCCTGGGCCAGGCGATCAACTCAGTGGCTCATCTTCGTGAGCGGTACGCGAAGGCGAGGGTCAAGGACAGAAGCAAGGTGTTCAACACCGAGCTCGTCGAGCACATCGAGTTGGGCTTCATAATCGACATGGCAGAAGCTCTCGTTATCTCGGCCAAAGCCCGAACCGAATCCCGCGGGGGGCACTACCGCGAGGATCATCAGAAGCGTGATGACGAGCACTGGCTGAAGCACACGTTCATAAACAAGACCCCGGACGGAGATACTCGCCTCGCCTACAAGCCCGTCACGATGGGCCGGTACGAACCAGTAGAGCGGAAGTACTGAGTGGAAGTCACCCTCAAGGTTCTTCGTTTCAATCCGGAGACCGACACCGAGAGCCACTTCGAGGAGTACAAGGTCGAAGCCGATCCGATGGACCGGCTGCTGGACCTCCTCCATGAGATCAAGTGGTACCAGGACCACTCTCTCGCGGTCCGGCGTTCTTGCGGCCACGGCATCTGCGGGTCCGACGCGGTCGTGGTCAACGGGGTCAACAGGCTTGCATGCAAGATCCTCGTGAAGGACCTCCCGTCCGAGATCACCGTCGAGCCCATCCGCGGGATGCCGGTGATCCGAGACCTCGTCGTCGACATGGAACCCTTCTTCGCCGGCTACCGGGCGGTCAAGCCGTGGCTGATCACCGACGACCGCGAACACGAGCCCGACCGCGAGCGCATCCAGAGCCCCGAGGAGCGTGCCCGGTTCGACGACACGACCAAGTGCATCCTGTGCGCTGCCTGCACGAGCTCGTGCCCGATCTTCTGGTCCGACGAGGAATACGTCGGTCCCGCCGCGATCGTCAACGCCCACCGCTTCATCTTCGATTCCCGGGACTCAGGAGCCGACGAACGGCTCCAGATCCTGTCGTCGAAGAACGGCGCCTTCAAATGCCGCACCGCCTTCAACTGCACCGACGCCTGCCCCCGCGGCATCAAAGTCACGATGGCGATCCAAGAAGTCAAACAAGCCGCCCTCTACCGCTCCGTCTAGCGCCTAACTTCCACGCCAGTCACGCATACGAGGACTCACGTGGACAGATCCGCTTTCCTATCCAGCTGAGTGCGCTATAGGACACCTGAGCTGGATAAGAATGGCCCGGGGTCATCGCTTGCGCAGGCATCTCTCGCCGTCGGGCCAGCGGTCGATAACGTCCTTTAGTGGTGTCAAGACCGGGGACTGAACCGCGATACCGGTGGGGTGGGTAGCCTGCGGGGATGAAGCGCGTCCGGATCCTGGTTCTTGCCCTCATCGTCCTCGTCGTGGCCTACCCGACCTGGATCGGCATCCAGGTGTGGATGCAATCCCACCACGACGAGCTGCACTCGGCCGACGCGATCGTGGTGCTCGGAGCCGCCCAGTACGACGGCGTGCCCTCGCCGGTATTCAAGGCGCGCCTGGATCAGGCGGCGTTCCTCTACAACGAAGGCTTCTCCGCGGTGGTGATCGTCACCGGCGGGAAACAGCCGGGAGACAGATTCACCGAAGCGGGGGCCGGGAGCGCGTACCTCGAAACGCAGGGAGTACCCGCCGACGCGATCCTCGGAGAGGACAAAGGGCAGACAACCCTCGAGTCCCTCGAGAAGGTCCGGGACATCGCAACCGAGAACGACATCGATTCGGTTCTGATGGTCTCAGACCCGATGCACTCCGAGCGTTTGAAGAGGATCGGAAGCGACCTCGGGTTCAACGACGTCTACGCGAGCCCGGCCTCGTACGTCGATCTGAATCGAAGCAGGCTCACCAAGGCCAAGGAGCTCATCCACGAGATCGGTTCCATCGTCCTCTACCAATTCATCGACCGATGGTGATCGGGTTGCTGGGTGGGAAGGACGCGGCGAAGATCCGTTCCGAAGTAGTGAAGACCTACGGAGATGCATGGGCGGCGACCAGCTACGCGCTGACCCATCAACAGATCCGCGACTTCGCTTCGGTCTTCGACATGCACCTTGGCAGAGAGGACTTCCGGCTCGTCACCGCGCGCGAAGAGCCGGCCACCCCCATGCTCGGGTTCGCCTACGGGTACACGAGCGCGCCGGGGGGATGGTGGCGCGAAACCTTGATCGACGTACTGCCGGCGGAAGTCACGAACCGGTGGTTCACGGACAGCTTCGAGTTCGTCGAGCTCGCGGTACTGAAGGAAGCTCGCGGGCGGGGAGTGGGAGGCAGACTGCACGACGCACTCCTCGAGGGACTGCCGAACGCGACCTCCGTGCTGTCAACCCAATGCGGTAATGAAGCGGCGCTCGCCCTCTACCGGAG
>JAENWQ010000235.1 GCA_016649855.1 Actinomycetota bacterium
CGGTGGTCGCCCTCGCCGGGGACCTGTCCATGCTGCACGACCAGAACGGTTTCCTCTTGCTCGCCTCCGAAGAAGTGCATTGCACCTTCGTGGTGATCAACAACGACGGAGGTGGGATCTTCTCGTTCCTCCCACAGGCCGGGCACGGCACGTTCGAGCGCGTCTTCGGAACCCCACACGGGGTGAACTTCGCGCAGCTTGCGGCGACGTACCGGATCGAGCATTCGAAGATCGACTCGCCGGCCGCGCTGGTAGATGCCGTATCCGCGCCGCCCGAAGGGGTCCGCCTGCTCGAGGTGGAGACCGACAGGGCCGAGAACAGGGCGTTCCATGAGGAGACCTCCCGGCGCGTGGCCCACGCGCTCGAGGGGCTCTAACCCGGGAACATTCCAAGCTTCACCAGACGTCATAGTCCCGAACCCACGAGATGGAGGACCGGACATGACCTCACCGAAGCGCTTGCGACTGCCGCTCTTGGCCCTGACCGTCCTGCTGCTCGGCGCCGCCTGCGCCGGTAACGACGATTCCAGCGCCGGCGGCGACAGTGGTGCGGCAGCAATCGAGGAATCTGGGGCCAGGGAGCTGGCCGACGTGCCCGTAGCGGACGAAGGTGGTGGTACTTCTTATGGGTCGATCCAGTCGGAATCGGCGGCGGCGCTCCCCGACATCGGACCTTCGGTCATCAAGACCGCCAAGATCGCGATCGAGGTCGAGGGCGACTCCTTCCAGGCCTCGGTGCAGGAAGCGATCGACACCGCGGAACGCCACGGCGGCTTCGTGCTCTCGTCCCAGATCGGAAGCGACGACGAGAGATCCGGCTCGATCGTCGTGCGGGTCCCCGCCGAACAGTTCGAGTCCGCCCTGAGCGAACTTAAGGGTCTAGCCGTCGAGGGAGGCGTGACGTCGCAGAAGGTCTCCGGACAAGATGTCTCGCAGGAGTTCGTCGACCTCCGGTCCCGCCTCCGGAACTTCGAGGCTCAGGAAACGGTGCTTCTGGGACTGATGGAGAAGGCCGCGACCGTCTCCGACTCGATACGGGTCCAGCGGGAGCTGGGTAACGTCCAGCTCGAGATCGAGCAACTGCGAGGCCGCTTGAACTTCCTCGAGGACCAGACGCAGTACTCCACGATCACGCTCGGCATGAGCGAAGCCGGCGCGGCGAAGCCGGAGCCGGCCGGAGCGATCGAGAAGGCATGGCAGAACGCGAAGGACACGTTCGCGGCGGTCGTCACGGCGGTGATCGTCGGCGCCGGGTTCGTCCTTCCGCTCGCGTTCCTGGCCCTGATCGCCCTGGCCGCGATCCGGTTCCTGCGGCCGCTGGTCGCCCGGGTGCGCTAGGAGAGGTCTCCCAGGGCGGCGCGCATCGCACCCAGCTTCAAGCGGGTCTCGTCGAGCTCGGCTTCGGGAACGGAGCCCTCGACGAGGCCCGCTCCCGCGAAGAGCCTGGCTCGCGAGCCCGACACCTCGGCGCAGCGGAGCCCGATGCCGAACTCGCCGTCGCCCCGCGCATCGATCCACCCGACCGGACCGGCGTAGCGACCGCGGTCGAGTCCTTCGAGCTTGCGGATCAACTCGAGAGCCTCCTCCCGGGGGGTACCGCAGACCGCGGCCGTTGGATGGAGACGGGCGATCATCTCGAGCGTTCCCACATCGCCGGCGAGCGTGCCTTCGACCGACGTCGCGAGGTGCTGCACGTTGGCGAGCTTGAGGAGCCAGGGCTCCGGGTCGTGCTCGAGTTTCTCGCAGAAGGGCCCGAGCAAGGAGCGCACGGACTCAACCGAGAGACGATGCTCCCCCGCATCCTTGCTCGAAGCCAGGAGCCGTTCCCCGATCAACCGGTCCTCGCCGGGATCGTCCGAGCGCGGAGCCGTCCCCGCGAGAACGAGCGACGTGACTCGTGCACCTCTGCGGCCGAGCAGAAGCTCGGGGGTCGCTCCGAGGAACCCGTCGACCGCGAACGTGTAGCACTCGGGGAATCTCTCGTTGAGCCTGCTCGTCAAGGCGCGTTGATCGAGCGGTACCTTCGACCACACCTTCAGATCGCGCGCCAGCACGACCTTATCGATGCGATCGGCGCGGATCTCGCCGATCGCGGCGTCGACCGCTTCGAGCCACGCGACCTCGTCGATGCTCGATCCCGCGTACCTGATCTTCTCCGTTGGAGAGACGGGGATGACCTCGACCTCACGGCTGGGGACTGCGCCCATGCCCGAGCGGGTGATCCACGCGCTCCCGTCACGTCTCCAGACCGCGACCTCCGGCACCACCAACACCGAAGCCGACGAATGAGGATCGAAGGAGAACGCCCCGAAGGCGACCGGACCCGAGCCCGGGGCGGCGAGGGGATCATCGACGTCGGCGGCCGCGAAGAGGTCATCGAGCCACGCCGCCGCACGCTCGAACCGGTCCTCGCCGGGCCCGACCTCGAACCGCGCCGCTTCGCCCCACGCGACCGCGCCTTCCCCTTCGCGCAACCACGCACATCCCTCCGAGATCGGGAGCAGGGGGAGGAGCTCGCCGGGATCGTCGATCCGCTCGGTCCGGGAGGTGAGGACGGCGCGGTTCACGTTCTGGTCCCGGTGATGATCTGAGCGGCGCCGAGGGCGACGAGCCTGGAGGTGGCATCGGCGAAGCCGGTCGCTCTGATCAGCTCCACCAGGTCTCCGCGGGGCGGGAGGTAGGCCGTGGACTTCGGCAGGTAGGCATACGCCTTGCGGTCCGAGAGCAGGCCCCCGATGAACGGCACGATCTTGTGGAAGTAGATGCGGTGGCCCCAGCGGAACAGCCGGCGTTCGGGTTCGGCGACCTCGAGCACGGCGATCGTTCCTCTAGGCCTCAAGACACGGTGGAACTCGCGGAACAACGCCTCGATATCGACGACGTTGCGGAGCGCGAAGCCGCAGGTGATCCCGTCGGCGACGCCGCCTCTCACCGGAAGTCGCAGACCGTCGGATTGCACGAGCGGCACATCCGTCTTGGCGGCAACCAGCATGCCGAAGGAGAGATCGAATCCGATCGGATCAAGTCCTGCCTTGCGGGCGTCTCTGCAGAAGTCCCCCGTGCCGCACGCGATGTCGAGCACGCGCGCTCCGTCCTTGAGACCGAGGGACCGGACCGCACGCTTCCGCCAGCGCGTGTCGAGCCCGAAGGTCATGATCCGATTCACGAGGTCGTACCTCGGGGCGATCGCATCGAACATCGAGCGCACCGCGCCGACCTTCTCATCGCCGGTTGGGAGCGGTTCGCCTAGCTCGGCCACTGAGGTCCCGCCTTTCCCTCGATCTCGATCTCGAGCCCCTCCCTCTTGATCCGTTCCTGCGCGACCTTGAGCAGCACGCGCTGGAAGTGATTCGCAACCAAGGCGGAGGTGGCCGGAAGCATCTTTCGGAACGCTTCTACGAGACGATCACCGGCCTCCGCTTC
>JAENWQ010000215.1 GCA_016649855.1 Actinomycetota bacterium
GACACCGGAAGCATGGGGTCGATGGGCGGGTGACTGGTACCGGCGAACAGGCATCGGTCGTCTCGACAACCGGCAGGACTACAGGCATCGGTCGTCTCGACGACCGGCAGGACTACAGGCATCGGTCGTCTCGACGACCGGCAGGACTAATCGGGAGAAGATGATGAGCACCGCAGCCGAAGAGATGAAGAAGAGCGACAAGCAGCGCGCTATCCGAGTTCTGCTCGTTGACGACCACGAGGTCGTTCGCAAGGGCATCCGGCTACTGATCGAGACGTTCTTCGAGTTCGAGGTCTTCGAGGCCGGTTCCGCTCAGGAGGGCGTCGCCCTCGCAACCTCCGGGACCTACGACCTGATCCTCATGGATGCCCGCATGCCCGAGTTCGACGGCATCTGGGCGATCCGTCAGATCCGTCAGACGGACACGGAGCTGCCGATCCTCGTTCTGTCCACCTACGACACCGAGGACTACGTCGACGCAGCCCTCGAGGCCGGCGCCAATGGATACGTCCTCAAGGAGTCCAGCACCGAGCAGCTGAGGGAAGCGGTGGACACCGCCCTGTCGCACCGGGGTCTCTACCTCCATCCTGCAGTGGCCCAGCGTGTGTTCGTGCGGGGACGTAGGTCCCACGGTCGTCACGAGGACACCCTGAGCGCTCGTGAGCTCGAGGTTCTGCAGCTGCTCAGCGAAGGCGCAACCAACCAGGAGATCGCAGCTCTGCTGTTCGTCAGTGAGAAGACCGTGAAGGCTCACCTATCGAGCATCTTCCGCAAGATGTCGGTGACGAACAGGACCCAGGCTGCTTCCAAGGCGATCCGCGAGCGGATCGTTCGCTCCACCATGGACTGACCGTGAGCGCCGGGGGCCCGCTCTCGGCGCGGCCCGACCGACCCCAACAATACCCTCGGTACGACCTTCGGGCCCCTCGGTACATACGTGTGGTCCGCTAGGTTTCGGACGAACGATCCAAGCTCTCGCTACCTAAGGCCGATGCTGTTCGCCCCCCCATTCTCTACCTTTCTCTTGTGACACGTATCAGTGGAAAGGTCATAGATGCACCTTCGCTTCGTAGTGGTCGATGCACGCCCCACCGCTCGAGCGGCCTTGAGAGAGGTCGTCGAGGAGCAATGGGGGTGGAGCGTGGTCGGTGACGCGGTGGATGGCTTCGAAGCCATCCGGGTTGCACGTAACGAAGATGCGGATGTCTTGCTGGTCGATGCAGCGGTCGAGGGTCTCGACCTGAAGGCGCTGTTCGATCTGGTTGACCCGGTCACCGGACCACTGGTCGTCGGGTTGCTGGACTTCCCTCATCAGCATGCGGCTTCCAAGGGGGTCGCGGTGCTGAAGGGAGCTCCGCCGGAGCACGTGCGGAACGTGATCCTTGGATCGCTTGAGAAGAAGATGGCTTCCGACGAAGCTCGCCTGCAGTTGACGGAAGAGGGGGATCGCTAGATGACACCTCGAAGAGAGATCGGCTTCCTTCGTTCACTGCTCGGACAAGAGGAAGAAGAGTCCGAGGAGCGGAAAGAAGGTACTGCCGCGCGGCACCCCAGCGCCGAGCTCGCCGATATCCTCGAGACCGAGTCCGAGGTCCCGGCCGCGACCAAGGGCGATCACGACGTGGACGTGCCCGAGCCACCGAGGGTCATCCAAACCGAGCTCCCCGACGGGCCGTCCTTCTCCCAGGACGCTCCGTTCGACGTTCCGGCGCAGGTACCAACGCCTGCCCCGGCGCAGCCGCTTGTTCAGACCCCGGCGCAGCCGCTTGTTCAGACCCCGGCGCAGCCGACCGTTTCAACCCCGGCGCAGCCGCTTCCGGATTCCCTCCAGGTTGCGATAGCACAACTCAAGTCCCCCGCTGTGGAGCGCAGGCGCGATGCGCTGCGGTCGTTGTCGGTGCTCGAGATGAGCCCCGCCGCATACGCAGCCGTTGCCGGAGCGCTCCAGGATCCAGAGCACGACGTCCGTTCGCTGGCGCTCCGCGTCCTCGAGCGCGACCCGGCCCACGCTCCCCTCGACGCGATCTCGGGTGCGGCGCTCGACGCCGATCCCGGCATCCGTGCCCGGGCCATGGCGCTCCTCGGCCGGTCCGGCAACGTCGCGGTCCTTCCCTCGCTGATCGACAGGATCGGTGGAGAGGAAGACGAAGCTGTGATCGGTGCCGCCCTCGGCGGCGTCGCACGACTGCTCAGCTCGATCGATCCCACGCACCTTGCCCAGCACACCGCGGAGAAGGTCTCCCGTTCGGTTGCCGGTCTATCGCCGGTGGTCCGGGCGAGGTTCCGACGCGAGGTTGGGCTCGTTGCGGTTGGGTTCCCCGAGACGTGGATCGTCGACGGCCTCGGTTCGGCAGACTCCTCGCTCCGGCGGGGGATGGCGATCCTCGCCGGCGAAAGGGGATCGGGGCAGGCACTGAATGCCCTCGCCCGCCTGACGGCCGACGACGATGCCGAGGTTCGGGACCTGGCGATCGACGCGCAGAGCAAGGCAACGTTCATCGAACCCCCCACGACCCACACGTCGACCGCGCCGTCCGGAACGGAATTCGAGAGCAACGGGTTCGACAACGAGCTCGAGCAGGTCACGATCCCGGTCCTGATAACCGCGCTCAAGGACCCTCAGCCTGCGGTTCGGGAGCGTGCCGAGGCGGCACTCCGGGCGATCAAGCCCGCCCGGATCGCTTCGTGGCTGGTCCCTCAGATCGTTTCCTCCGACCCCGAAGAGGCCGCAAGCCTTGCAGAGGTCGCTCTACGCCTGAACATCGCGGAGGCCGTACCTGCACTCGTGGATCACGTCCTGGAGCTCGAGCCGGGATTTGCCCGGGAGCGGCTGTCATCGGTCCTCAGAGGCTTCTCGGGGATCGACGAACTGATCGCTTCGTGGCAGTCGGACCCGAACGGCGAGCGTCGTATCGCCGCCATCAGGTTGGCCGGCCTCGTTGGCTCAGCCGGTTCTTCGGGCATCGACGCCGGACTGAGCGACCCCAGCGCGACCGTGCGTCTCGCTTCCATCGAAGCGGCCGGCTCGGACCTCAATGGAGACACCGGCTCGTCTTTGATCGCGACGCTGTCGTCCGACAGCTCGACCGGAGTCAGACTCGCCGCTGCCCGTGCTTTCCTCGGTGCTGGTCGCGAGGACAGGGTGCACGCCGCCGAAGTAGCGCTGCGTGACACCGACCGTGAGGTTCGCAGGACGGGTGTCGAGCTCCTGTCGGGCGCATCCGGCGGCGAGACCTCGCTCTTGGTCAAAGCGCTTCAGGACGCGGATCCGGAGATCGCCGGGCGCGCCGCTACGGTGCTCAGCCAGGCCCCCGGGCCCGAGGCTCTCGCCACGTTGTGGAACGCACTGCGATCCTCTCCGACCGACGTCCGTCAGACAATCATCGAAGCCCTACTCGGCTTCGGCCCCGACGTGCTCGGCCGGCTTGCCGCTCAGGCCTATGAGTCCACGGACTCGAACGAGCGGGCCCTCGGCCTCGCGATGCTGGTCCGCCTGGGCAACGGCGGAAGCCACGAACTGCTGATCGACGCTCTATCCGATCCCTCGACCGACGTCCGCGCCGAAGCACTGGCCGCGATCATCGGCCGGCCGGACGCGATGGACATCGCCGCCGTTGGTGCTCGGGTCCGTGATCCGCACGCCCAGGTGAGGGCGCTGGCGGTTTCCGCCCTTGCCTCGGTCGACGACGATCGTTCCCTTCCCTACCTGCTGGACGCATCTCACGACCCGGTCGAGGAGGTCAGGAGCTCGGCTCGTGGAGCGATCCTCGAGCGTCGTTCGAGCTCGGTCGCTCAGATGCTGATCAACGCCCTCGGAACCCCGAACCTCCGGAGAACGTCGGCCGAACTGCTCACCCAGATGGGTGAGGTCGCGACCGACGCGCTGGTGGCTGCGCTCGTCGGTGCAGACCCGGACCTCAAGAGGATCATCGGCGAGACGCTCGCCGCTTCGGGAGCCGCCGAGAACTTGATCAAGGAGCTCTCCGGC
>JAENWQ010000193.1 GCA_016649855.1 Actinomycetota bacterium
ATCCTCACGCCCGTCCACGCTGAAGACCAGTGGGCAGAGGAGGTCCTCGCCAGCTCGATGCCCTTCGGTCACGGCATCACCGGCTGGGCGGTGGAGCACCGCGAGCCGGTGTTGACCAATGCCGCGCATCTCGATCCCCGCGCGGAGATGGTCCCGGGCACGCCGATCGAACCGGAGGCCCTGATCACGGTCCCGTTGATCTCACGGGAGAAGATCAAGGGTGCGCTGAACCTTTACCGCATCGGAGAGCATGCTCACTTCACCTCGATCGAACTGGAGCTAGCGCGTAGTTTCGCCGACGCGGCCGCGCTCGCGATCGACAATGCGGAGATCCGCGCTGCACTCGAGCACCAGGCTCAGACCGATGCACTCACCGGCCTCTACAACCACCGTTTCTTCCACGAACGACTCAAGGCAGAACTCGTGCGCGCCGGCAGGGCAGGCGACACCGTGGCTCTCATGGTGTTCGACATAGATGATTTCAAGCGGGTCAACGATATCTACGGTCACGGACTCGGAGACCATGTCCTCCAGACCTTGGGAGAAGTTCTTCGGACGCTGGTGCGAGGATCGGATATCGCGTGCCGGATCGGAGGCGAAGAGTTTGCCGCGATCCTCCCATCCTGCGATGCCGGTGATGCTCTCGGACTCGCTCGGAGGTTGTCGGACCAGCTCTCGGCCATCGACTTCGATCCTGCAGGACGGATCACGGTATCCATCGGGATAGCACAGGGGCCGCAGCACGCCGCCAATCCTCGCGAGCTCGTTGCTTGCGCGGAGGCGGCGATGATGACGGCGAAATCCCGCGGTAAGGCTCGAGCCGTCCTCTTCCAGGAGGGGAAAACCGAGCGGCCCCAGGGATCAGCCCGCGTTGACGATGTCCGCTCGATAGCCCACTTGAAGATGCTTCAGAGCTTGTCGGGAAAGCTGAACCGCCTGACTGAAGTCAAACAGATCGGGGATGCGATCACGTCGGAGTTGAGAACGCTGATCGACTACCACGACTGCCGTGTCTACCTGGTCGAGGGAGATCGCCTGGTCCCGGTCTCCTGGCGCGGAGAGCGCCCCGAGGGCCATCATCCCTTCGAGCATGTGTTCATGTCGGGCGAAGGCATCGTGGGCAGAACCCTCGAGTCGGGAAAACCACAGCTGGTTGCCGATGTCGACCATTGTGACTTCGCGGACATCGCGACCGGGGGCACGCAGGGCCCCCGCTCCATCGTCAGCGTGCCACTGGCCTTCGGCGTGCGGGTCGTCGGAGTACTGGCTCTTTCCAAGCTGGGGACGGGGCAATTCGACGCCGACGATGTCAGGTTGCTGGAGGTTCTGGCCGGACACGCATCGGTCGCGCTGGAGAACGCTCGGATGTACGAGGAGCAACGACGGGACGCCGAGAGGGCGAGGGCGCTTCTTGAGTTCGCGGACCGCGCGGCGAAGGCCGAGTCCTTCCACGAGATCGGTAACGAGACCGCCGCCATGGCTCAACGCTTGCTCGATGTCGACCAGGCCGCGCTGTGGTTGCAGGACGAGCGATCGGGCGAGTTCCGCTGCACTGCGCACTCGGGGTGGGTCGGGGATCCCTCTGGAGAACGGATGATCCGGACGCGCATCCCCCAGGCCGAGGGCGAGCGGTTCCTCGAACATCTGGAGGCGACCGTGTTCATGACCCCGGATGAGGTCAGGCCCTACCTCAAGGTCGATGCCCCGTTCCACCCGGCCGCGATCGCTCCGCTCAACTCGGCGAACGGCTTGTTCGGCTGGATCATCGCCCGCGAGCCGGCGTCAAAGACCAATCACTTCACCGAGGAACGTCTACGGCTGTTCGCTTCGCTCGCGTCGCACGCGTCCGTCGCGATGCAGAAGTCGCTCGTCTACCGCGACCAGAAGGAAACGGCCGAGATCGCCCAGGCGCTTCTCGAGTTCGGAAGCGAGCTCGCCAGCGCCGACGGGCTCGATGAGGTACTCGAGCGTTCGGTCGAGATGGCCGCGCGCCAGCTCGGCGCTCCGAACTCCTCCATCTGGATCCAGCACACGACCGGAGGGGACGTCTTGCCGGTGGCATCGCATGGTCTTCCCGAACGAGAGAAGTCCGTGCTGGAGGCGACGGTTATCGAGGGCGGCGTCGCCGATCGGTTCCTGTCTCGAAACTTCCCGTTCGTCTTGCGCGGGACGGACATCGAGGCGATGGGCGGGGACCCTGTGGTCAGATCGTCCCAGGCCGTTGCACCGATGAGACTGGAAGGGTCGCGTCATGCTGCGATCGCGGTCGCTGCTCCGGCTCTGGGTGAGTACGAGTTCTCCGAACGGAAGATGCGTTTGCTTGCGGGGATCGCGAACCAGCTTCAGCTGGCTATCAACAACGCGCTCGGATTCGACAATATGGAGCAGACATTCCTCGACACCGTCGAGGCGCTTGCCAACGCCCTGGAGGCGAAGGACGAGTACACGTCCCATCACGCCAGGTGGATCACCGATGCGGCCCTCCTCGTAGGCACGAAGCTGGGCATGGACACGCAGAGCCTGAAGCGCCTCGAGCTGGGGGCCCTGTTCCACGACATCGGCAAGATCGGGATCCCAAGCGACCTCCTGCGGAAGCCCGGACCTCTCGACGACGAGGAGTGGGAGATCATCAAGACGCATCCGGAGCTCGGGGAGCGGATCCTTGCTCCGATCGCGAGGCTCGCCGACGTTCGCCCGATCGTCCGCGCGTGCCACGAGCACTGGGATGGACGCGGTTATCCCGACCGGAGGAAGGGCGACGAGATCCCGCTGGAATCACGGATCATCCTCGTGGTCGATGCATTCCACGCGATGACCTCGGACCGTCCCTACCGCAACGCCTTGAGTCTCGAGAAAGCGATGAGCCGATTGACCAAAGGGGCGGGCGAGGAGTTCGATCCGAAGGTCGTCGATACCTTCGTCGGCGTGCTGAAAGAGCATCCGGAGCTGGCGCACGCGCATTAGTCAGCTCAGCAGGCTGAGGAATCGTTCGATCCCGACGTTCCCTCCGGAGATGACGACCCCAACCTTCCCGGCCACATCGAGCTTTCTGGCCAGGATCGCAGCGAGGGCTGCGGCACCGGAAGGTTCGGCAACGGTCTTCATGCGCTCGAAGAGGAATGCCATGGCCCCGACGATCTCGGCGTCGCTTACGAGAACGATGTCGTCGACCTTGTCCTTGATCACCTCGAACGTGATCTCTCCGGGGGTCTCGACCTGCTGCCCGTCGGCGATCGTGCGTGGGACGTCGATCGACACCCGGTGTCCGGCTTGGAGTGACCGCTTCGTGTCGTCTCCGGCTTCCGGTTCGACACCGATAACCGAAGTGGACGTCGCCAGAGAGCGAACCACCGTCGCGCACCCCGAGATCAGCCCGCCTCCTCCGACGGGAACGACGAGGATGTCGAGGTCGGGGACCTCCTCGAGCATCTCCAGGGCAACCGTCCCCTGCCCGGCCATGATGAGCGGATCGTCGTAGGGATGGATGAGGGTGAGGCCCCGTTCCTCCGCCAGCTTGTTCCCCAGTTCGGTCCGGTTCTCTTCGTACCGGTTGTATGTGATCACCTCGGCCCCGTATCCGCGCGTGGCGGCGAGCTTGACCTCGGGAGCGTCCTCCGGCATCAGGATCGTCGCGGTCGTACCGGTGATCCGCGCTGCCAGCGCCACGGCTTGGGCGTGGTTGCCGGACGAGAACGTGGTAACCCCTCGGCCCAGTTCCTCTTGGGACAGCGTCGATATCTTGTTGAACGCCCCTCTGAACTTGAACGCTCCACCACGCTGCAGGTTCTCGGCCTTCAGGAACAGATCGGCACCGACCGCCTCGTTGAGAGCTCGCGAGGTGAGCAGGGGAGTTCGGTTGGCGACCCCATCCAGGCGACGCGCCGCATCGCGGACGTCCTCCAGCTCGATCACGGTTTAGACAGGCTTGAACTGTTCGAAGGGGTTGCGGCAGTCGGCGCAGTAGTAGAGGGCGCGGCACGGGGTCGGGCCGAAGGGGTTCTCGTTCTGGGTGTTGGTGCTGCCGCAGAACGGGCACGTCGCGACCTTAGGCAGTCCGATCTCGGTGATGAGCACCTGCTCTCCGTCCGCCGGGGGAGCGAGCCCGAAGTCCTTCAGCTTCCTGCGCCCGTCCTCGGTGATCCGCGCGGTGGTCCAGGGAGGGGTGAACGTGGTTTCCACCGAGACCTCTTCGATCCCATCGACCGCCTCGACCGCCGCCCTGACATCGGAGACGATCAATGAGATCGCCGGACACCCACTGAAGGTGGGGAGCACGGTGATGGTGGCGTGAGCGCCGTCCGTGGTGACCCTTTCGATCATGCCCATGTCGATCACGGACACAGCCGGGATCTCGGGATCGGGAACTCCGGCGAGGGCGTCCCAGATCGCGTCCTCGAGGACCCGCGTCGGGGCTACCACGATGCACCCGGATTGGCCCGGTAGGTCGACGTCATCTCATCCCATAGGGGGGTGAAGCTGTCCGAATGACGGCCCGCTCGGCCCCCGAGGCCTAAGGTCGGAGCCCCGGTCCCGGCCGAACCGTTCTGATCCTGCGCCGCACCTTCGATCAGATCCCCCGATGAGGACGCGACGAACTCGGCGGCGCGGTCGTCGACCGCCCGAACCTGGGTCGGCAGGCCCATCTCGTCGAGGGCTTCGGCCGCCCTGATGATGAACCTGGACCTCATCTCTTCGGAGCGAACGGGAAGCCACCCGGCTTCGACCGCGGCGTCCTCGAGCTCGAGCGGCTCGAAGATCCCGATCGCGTCGGTGAACGCCTCGGACATCGAATCGATCAAGTGCGCGCGGCCTTCGACCGGCCCCTTCGAAACGCGCTGGAGCCAGGAGTTCGCGTGCAGCAGGTGGTAGCGCTCTTCCCGTC
>JAENWQ010000056.1 GCA_016649855.1 Actinomycetota bacterium
GGCTCCTACGCCCGCCATCTGGCCGGTGCCACCGACGACCCCTTCTTCGCCCGCATGGAGGAAGGAGTCCCGGCTCACGCCCGCCGAGGCCTCGCGTTGATGACGAGGGCCTAGCCTGCAGTCGCTGCGGTCCTATTCCGGGGATCAGGTGCGGGTGAGTTCCAGGTTCAGGAGCGCGCTCAGCTCGGTCAGGGTCTCGCCGGGCGAGCGGTGTAGGACGGTCGTCATGCCCAGGTCCGCCGCGGTCTCGAGGTGACCGGGATGGTCGTCGACGAATATCGAGGCTTCGGCGGGGACGCCAAGTCGCTCGATCGTCGCGTCGAAGATGGCTCGGTCGGGTTTCCGCATGCCGATCTCACCCGAGATCACCATCACGTCGAAGAGATGGTCGATGCGCTCCCTCGGGTAGAGGCTCTCGCCCCATGAGTTGGACAGCATCGCGGTCTTGAAGCCGGCGGCCTTGGTCGTTTCCAGCGCGCTGAGCATGTCCTCCTCGAGAGACAGACCCGCGAAGACCCGGGCAACCAGCCCCTCATGCGGAACCTCGACGCCGGCGACCTCCTTGATCCGCTCCGCGAACTCCTCGGCGAACTCGGCCTCGGGGATCCGTCCGGTTTCGAAGTCGACGACCAGTTGATCGGCACCGCCCGAGTATGCCGCCAGCGTCACGCGGACGAGGTCCTGTAGCTCTATCCCGATGTCCGCGGCGAAGGCGATCATCGCTCCCTGCAGAGGCGTTGTGAGCACGCCGCCGAAGTCGACGATGAGTGCTTCGAAGGTGGGCTCCGTCACCGGTAGTTCGTGAACTGCAAGGGCAAGCCGAAGTCATGCTCTTTGATCTCGGCGATGATGTCCTGAAGCTCGTCCCTGGACTTGGACGACACCCTGACCTGTTCCCCCTGGATCGATGCCTGGGCCTTCTTGTGGTGGTCCTTGACGAACTTCACGATCTCGCGGGCCTTCTCTGTAGAGATGCCCTGCTGGAGCTTCAGGGTCTGGCGCGCAGTACCACCCGCGGCCGGCTCGATGTTCCCGTGGCTGAGGGCTTTGGGAGCGATCTTCCTCTTGACGAGCTTCTCCTCGAGAACCTTGACCACGTCCTTCACCTTCTGATCGGTGTTGGACTTCACCGTGATCGCGTCGGCCTCACCTTCCTTGGTGAGATCGACGCTCGAACCGGTGTTCTTGAAGTCGAAGCGTTGCCCGATCTCGCGCGCGGCCTGGTCCACCGCGTTGCGGATCTCCTGCATGTCTACTTCGGACACGACGTCGAAAGAGGAGTCTTTAGCCATGGGGGGAGGTTACCGGATGACGAGATCGATGATCAGCGGATGAACGTGCGCAGCAACGGCATCAGCTCGGTGATCCGCTCCTTGTTCAGGTAAGCGTCCGCCCAGTCCGGCTGCTTGTCGAGGATTGCCGAGAAGGCGACGATCTTGCTCTCGGGGGCGATCTCCCTGATCATCGCCGCGGTTCCTTCGCCGTTCAGCCCCGGCAGCATGTAGTCGAGGATCACGAACTCCGGGTTGTGCTGTTCGGCGAGCGCCCACGCCTCGACGCCGTTGGCGGCTTCCGCGACGACCGCCATGCCTTCGGTTTCGCACAGGACCCGCAGGACGTGCCTGATCTCCTCATCGTCATCGACGATGAGAACCGTGCTCGCCCCCTGGGTACCTCCATTATCGTTCACTGGTTTCACCCTCTAGGAGTAAGCGCTCATTGTCCAGACACTAGAGGAAGATCATTCGTCGAGGGGGTACAGGGCGGCCGCCTCCTCGAGATGCATCCCGGGGGGATCGGGCGGCGCTTCCCCCGTGACCGGGGAGATGAAGTCGCCGAACCAAGCGCTCCAGCGCCCCTCGGCCTTTGCTTCGGAGAACTGGGTGCTGACGTAGTCCGCAAAGAGCTTGTCCTCGAGAGCGGTCATCGCCCCGTAGCCCACGGCGTTGATCTCCTCCCCGACCAGGGCGGGGAGGCTCTCCCCGGGCTCCATCTGTGCCAGGAGGCGGATATCCGGGGCAACCATCGCATCGACCTCGGGGCAGCCGGCCAGGTCGGCGACCTCGGTCACCTCTGAGGCGTCGGGTTGCAGACGTTCGACCGGGATCCCAGTGATGTCGTCGATCGATTGGCAGACCCTTTTACCGGCAAGGTCGGCAACCTCTTCGACCCCGCCATCGAAGCTCAGAACCCGCTCGCGCGAGATCCAGTAGGGGTCGGTGAAGGCGTTCTTGGTGATGGCCTGCTCGGTGATCGGCCGCAGCGGGAAGGCAAGGTCGATGGCGCCCGAATCGACCAACGCACCCAGTTCCTCGTCGGTGCCCGAACGGAAATCGACGTCCACGCCCAGCGAGTCGGCGACCTCCTTGCCGAGCTCGACTGTGAAACCCTGCGCCTCGTCACCGCTCCCCGTTGCGAAGGGACCGGCATCCTTGGGGATACCGATCCGTAGCACCCCTTCCTCCTGGACCCGGCCCATGCCCGTGAGGACGGGATCGAAATCGACGACCTCGTCGTTGTCCGGAACGGGAGGAACGCAGGCCGAAGCTGCCAGAATGAGCGCAGCGAGGCCTAGAGAGAGTCTTCGGGGCACCTGGTGAGGCTACCTGTTAGAGGTAGCCGAGGCTTTCGAGCCGCTTGCGGATCGCCTCGATCTCCGCGGCCGAGAGCGGCTCGACCTCGACCTCGCCCGAGGCGGGAAACGGGCCGCCGGTGCCGGGCAGAGGAGCACCACGTTCGTGATGTGAGACGAGGTCTCGCAGGACGTAGACCGCGAACTCCGTCACCGAGTGGAACCCCGACCCGTGGATGACGACCTTGAGTCGCTCGTACAGCGGACGCGGGATCTTGAGGGTGACCTGAGGGTCGCTCGAAGGCGCGGCAGGAGAAGGGGGAGTGTTCATCATAAGAGTGTTTAACACTCCTATGGGAGTGCAGCAAGTACGGGGCGGTTACGGCGTTGGGGGGCCGAACAGCCGGGCGGCGCGGTGGCGGATCGACCGTTCGACCTCGGCGGCCTGGCGGTCGTCGATCTTCGTCCCCCACGGGGTGCGAACGTAGAAGACATCGACCACCCGCTCGCCCAGGGTGTCGATCTTGGCCACGTGGATATCGAGGTCGAGGTCGCTGAGGCCAGCCGTGGTCGCATACAGGAGACCGAGCGCGTCCGAGGCCCTGACCTCGATGACCGTCGAATGCGACGCCTCGTCCTGGAGGATCCTGACCTCGGGGTCTATGGGCAGGGCCGGCCGGTAGTCGGCTGCCTTCCGTTCCAGATGGGCGTCGAGCGCGAGCCGCCCCGAGTAAACCGCCCCGAGCGCCTCGAGGATGTCGTCCCACGACGATCCGTGCTCTTCGAGGATGAACCGTTCGAGTGCCATGCCCGTCGTCGTCGAGAACGCCTGTGCGGAGAGCACCGAGACGCGGTGGAGGGCGAGAACGCCTGCCGTCCTCGCGAGCGTGCCGGGACGATCGGGCACACATACGGTGAGGAGGACGCGCCCACTCAGCTCCTCCTGACCGATCCGCGTTCTGATCTCGCCGGGTCCCAGGGGTTCGGACAACATGCGGACCTCGTCGGAGATGTTCTCGATCGGAGCGGAATCCAGATAGGAGGGAGGCAGCGTCGAAAGGATCGCCTCTGCACGGCCGGTCACCGAAGGCTCGAGCGCCTCTATCTCCGCTGCCTTCACGGTCACGTCCACCCGGACGGGGATCTCCCCGGTCTCGAGTGCGACAAGAACCTTCCGGTAGAGAGAGGCCACGAGGGCCGCTTTCCAGTCGGTCCATGCCTCCGGACCCGTCGCCCGCCCGTCGGCCGCGGCCAGGAGGTAGAGGAGCTTCAACGTCCTGAGCGATCCGACGCGGTCGGCGACCGCGGAGACGACCGCACCGTCCTCGATGTCCCGGCGCGTGGCGGTGTCCGGCAACAGCAGGTGCAGCAGCACCAATCGTGAGACCTCTTGGACGTCGTCTTCGGGGAGTCCCATCCGGCGACACGCGGCACCGGCGGACAGCGAACCGACCTCTGAATGGTCCTCTCCCGACCCCTTGCCGATGTCGTGCAACAGAGCCGCCAGGAAGAGCGCGTCGAGGTCCCCGGCGGCCTCGGCGGCGGCCTCGGCCGCGGGATCCCCGCGGATCACTCGGCCGACCTCGGCCACGGCGATGAACGAGTGACCGTCGACGGTGTACCGGTGGTAGAGGTCGTGTTGAGCCCGGCCCCTGATCCGCTCCCATTCGGGGATCAGCGCGACGAGCCCTCCGGTGTGATCGAGGAGCTCGAGCGCGGAAGGAGCATGACCTCCCCGGAGGAGCGCGAGGAACGGCTCCAGGCACTCGGGCCAGGCTCCCGGATCCACGTTCGACATCGCCCGCTCGGCCGCCCCGATCGCACCGGGGGCGACGTCTTTCCCGGAAGCAGCGTGCTCGGCCAGGAGCCACATCACCGTTCCCGGCCCCGGAGGTTCCGAGAACGTCAGGACCCCTTCATCCAGGGCCACTCCGTGCCCGAGCGAGCTGAGCGTCCCGCTCCTTCTTGGTCCACCGGTGGCGGGAGACGCCGCGCTCCTGAGCGCGCGGCGCGTGATGTGCTCTACGTCGCGCGCCTTGGAGTGCACGCCGCTCATCAGCCGGTCGGTTCCCTCGCTCCCTCGAAGGCCCAGACGCTTGGCAACGCGCGGCTGCAGATCGAGACGCATCACATCGGTCTTGTGGGTGACCTCCGCATGTAGCGCTTCGCGCACCGCACCGAGGTACTCGGACGCGGCATCGAGGCGCGGATCACTCGTTCGCTCGCTCGTGATCGCCGCTATCCATGTGAGCGAGTGGAGATCACGGAAGCCTCCGATGTCCTCCTTCAGATCGGGGGCCAGCGACCAACCGGCGCGGTCGACGCGTGCGTGCCGTTCGGCGACCTCCGCCATGATCCTGCCCACCAACCTCCGGGAGTCCCGTGCCACCCACCGGTCCCGACGATCGATCAATTCGTCGTAGAGGGCACGGTCTCCGCCGATGAACCGGGAGGTCAGCAGCGCCGTTGCCGCATGGAGATCTCTCGGTGCGTTGTCGATGGCCTCCTTGGCGGTCCTGACCGCGTGTCCCACCTGCCAGTTAGCGTCCCACAGCGGGTAGAGGAGTCCCCTGACGGTCGCAGGAGTAACGCGCGATCGGGGCGCCGCAACGAACAGGAGATCGATGTCGGAATGTGGCCATAGCTCGCCGCGGCCGTACCCTCCAACCGCCGCGACGCCGATGCCCGCGTCCCCCATCGTGGCTCCGATGAGGTCCGCGAGCACGGCGTCGAGGTCGGTCGAGCGAGCCCGCGCGGGGAGGTTCCCGTCTTGAAGGGAGGCGCTCCGCGCGGCGCGGAGCTCAGAGAGCGTCGGGACCCCGTTCATCCGTGCGGATGCGGATGACCTGCTCCACAGGGATGACCCAGATCTTGCCGTCACCGATGGACTGCGTCGACGCCCCCGTCTCTATGGCCTTGATGACCTCATCCACGCGATCGTCATCGACCACGATCTCGAGGCGGACCTTGGGCGAGAAGTCGACCTGGTACTCGGCTCCCCTGTAGACCTCGGTATGACCCTTCTGCCGCCCGAAGCCGCGGACGTCGGTGACGGTCATGCCCTGGATCCCGATACCGTCAAGGCTCTCCTTGACGTCCTCCAACTTGAACGGCTTGATCACCGCAACGACGATCTTCATCGGATGTCACTTCCTTCCTTGATCGCCACCGGGATGGGAGCGGCTTCGGTCTTGTGCAGCGTGCCCCCGACCAAGCTTCCAGATTCCGAGAACGAGTACCCCGCCTCCGAGTGTTGTGACAGGTCGATCCCGACGATCTCTTCCTCGGGGGTGACCCGCAGGCCGATGGTTGCGTCAACCAGCTTCAAGAGCGCGTAGCTGACGACGAACGAGAAGGCGAGCGTCGCTCCAACGGCGATGAACTGCTTACCGAGCAGGGCGAGTCCTCCACCGGTGAGGAGCCCGTCGGCCCCCGCACCGTTCACCGCGAGATCGGCGAATACGCCCGTGAGGAGCGCTCCAACGATGCCGCCCATGAGGTGGACGCCAACGACGTCGAGCGAGTCGTCGTATCCGAGGCGGAACTTGAGACCCACCGCCCATGCGCACACGACTCCGCCGATCAGACCGATAGCGATCGCCGGTAGTGGGGTGACGAACCCGGCCGCCGGCGTGATGGCAACGAGACCGGCCACCGCACCCGAGGCGACCCCGAGCGTGGTCGAACGTCCCTCTTTACGGAGATCCATGAGCGCCCAACCACAGGCTCCCGCAGCCGCTCCAAGGTTCGTCGCGAGGAACGCCGATGCGGCCAGCCCGTTGGCGCCCAGTGCGCTACCGGCGTTGAAGCCGAACCAGCCGAACCACAGGATCCCCGTTCCCAGAACGGTCATCGTCAGGTTGTGGGGGATGAAGGCTTGTTGTCCGAACCCCTTGCGCTTGCCGACCACGAGTACGGCTGCCAGAGCCGCGACCCCGGCGTTGATGTGGACGACGGTTCCGCCCGCGAAATCGAGAGCGCCGAGTTCCCGGATCCATCCTCCCGGCGCCCAGACCCAGTGAGCGAGCGGCGAATAGACCACGATCAACCATAGGGTCGTGAACACGACGTATCCCGAGAACTTCATCCGTTCGGCGAACGCGCCGGTGATCAACGCGGGAGTGATGATCGCGAACATCATCTGGAAGGTCGCGAACGACACATGAGGGATCGTGGCGGCGAGCGCTTCGTTCGGCACCGCGCCGACGTCTTTGAAGCCGAGGAAGTCGAGGTTCCCGATCAGGCCTCCAACGTCTGGGCCGAACGCCAGCGTGTAGCCGATGAGCACCCACAGGACCGATACGAGACCCAGCGCAAAGATGCTTTGCATGATCGTCCCGAGCACGTTCTTTGATCTGACCATGCCGCCGTAGAACAACGCGAGCCCCGGGGTCATGAACATCACCATCGCGGATGCGACGAGAACGAAAGCGGTATCTCCGGTATCCATCCGATCTCCCCTGGCTAAGTGACCGACGGGTACCAGAGTGGGCGGATCCTGTTTCAGGGGTGTTTCAAGGCAGTTTCCTGCCAGTTAATCCGCGCACCAACTCTTCTACAGGGCTGAGGCAGCAGCGTCGTCGAGCAGGAAGACCGGATCGTGCAGGAGATGGACCGGACATGCCTCGGCCGGTTCGTCGGAGCGAAGGGCGCGTCGGACCGCGGCGGCCTTATCCGAGCCGGTGACGATCACGAAGGTCTGCCCGGCTCTGATGAGGGCCGGCGGGGTGAGCGTGATCCCCCGCATCTCGTCGGGCCGGTCGACGGCCACGACGAGACGTTCGGTCTCGCTCAGCCCCGGTGACCCGGGGAACAGGGCGGCGATGTGGCAGTCGGACCCCATCCCGAGTATCTGGAGACGGATCCCGCGGCCCACCGGTCCCGCGATCTCGGCCTCGTAGGCTGCCGCGGCTATCTCGGGGTCGTCCTCACCTCGCATGCGGAGCACGTTGCGAACGCCGGCAGGCTCGAAGAGCGTCTGGGCGGCCATCCGGTAGTTGCTGGCGTCGCCGGTTGGGGGGACCGCCCGCTCGTCCGAGAACAGGATCTCCTGTGCATCCCAGTCGATCGGCAGCGGCGCCAGAGCTTCGTACACCGCGGCCGCGGTGCCGCCCCCGGTGATGACTATCGGCCCCGGCGTGAGGGCATCCGCGACCATCCCTGCGACCGCCGCGGCGTACTCACCCGACGGGAAGACCTCGACCGCGGCGTTCAGGCCCACACCTCGTCGAGGAAGTCGGCGATCCGGTCGGATAGCCGGTTCGGCGGGAAGCGCAGCTCGAGGAAGGAGTTGGAGCGCATCAGCTCGTGGTTCGGGAGCTCCCGGCCCAGTGCTTCGACGTCGCTGAAGGGATGAAGGAGGTCGTTCGGGTGGCCCATGATGAGCGCGGGGACGTCGAGCTTCTGGCGTTCGTCGGGATGGGGAGCGAGCCGACCGGTCAGCAGCCCGTGGAGCACCGCTGCCGACGGAACCGGCTCGCGCGACAACAGCTCGAGGAGGATGTCGGGGTACAGCCCCATGCCCCGCGGGATCCGCCTCATCAGCCGTGCCGCCGCGCCGATCAACGGGGCACCTTGCGCGTAGCCGAGCGTGAGCGGCAGGAAGAACATCGCCGCGACCGGGGCCGCTCGCTCGAGGACGGGCATCTCGAGGAACATCGCCCGGGTTCGGCCCGGGGACCGATTGGCGACCTCGAGCGTGACGTTCGCCCCCAGCGAGGTCCCGCCGACGACCGCTTCCTCGATCCCGAGATGGTCCATAAGCGCGAGGACCTGACGCGCGAAGATCTCCATCGAGTAGTGCCGGGAGTGAGGCGGCTTGTCGCTCTCGCCGTGGCCCAGGAGATCGATGAGCACGACCCGGTTCCCCCGCTCGGCAAGGGCGTCGGCCAGCGGATAGTGATGCGTGCGTGCGAACAGGAGGCCGTGTATCAGGATGAACGGCCGGTCGTGGCCGGCTCGACCGTGACCCCGCTCCTCGAACGCGATCTCGAACCCATCGAACGAGAAGCTAGTCAAGGTTCATCTCGCGCTTCAGGATCTTCCCGGTGGAGGTGTGCGGCAAAGCGGTCCTGACCTTTCTCCAGGAAGAGGTAACCGCGTACGCCGACGTCCAGGCCCTTACCGCCTGACCGTTGTGCCTCAGGCGCGGGTCAGGCGCAGGCGCCACGCCTCTGGCCCGCGCTCCTCGTAGGAGATGGTCAGCTGCCCGCCGGCGCGGGTGAGGAGCTGCTGGAGCAGCGGGATCGGGTCGTGGGGGGCCACCAGCAGGAGCGAACCGCCGGCGGGGATGGCATCGAACGCGCCGAAGACCGTCGCGTGCCGGATCGCGTGGGGCACCATGCGCACGTCCAGCTCGGGGACGTCGCCGGCGTCGGACTCCCCGCAGCCGCAGCTGTGGCCGGAGTCGCCGTGGTCGTGGTCGGGGTGCCCGCCGAGCAGCTCGTGCATCCCGGACAGGATCCCCGCCAGCGAGACCGCCGGGTCGCCCGCCAAGATCGGCAGCACCAGGTCGTTCTCCTTGGCGAGGTGGGTATCGAACAGCACTCGCAGCGCGCCCGCGGCGGCGGCGGAGCGGACCGGCTCGGTGGCCTGGGTGAGTTCCTCGACGAGACCCGTGATGACCCGGTGCTCGGCGATCATGGACTCGACCAGCAGGCGGGCGCGCTCGGTCTTCGCCGCGGTGGGGTAGAGGGTGTCCTCCTCGGCCAGGGCGTGCGGCACGAGATCTGTGGTGCAGAACGAGACGGCGGCCCGGCGGGCCTGCTCGAACCCGCTGCGGTCCGGCGTCCCCGTGCTCGATCCGGCTGCGGTCAGCAGGGCCTCGGCGTGGGCCGCGAGCCTCCCGGAAAGCTCTGCATGGTGCTGCTTGACCGCCTCGACGGCGGTTGCCTCCTCGGCATTCGATGCCACGATGACGTTCGTGGCGGGGCTGACGGTGGTCACGACTTGCCTCCTCGATGGCCAGCACGTCTGGCCTACTTTGAGTAATTTACTACAGGTTCAGTCGTGGAAAATAGGTCCGTGCCGGCGGGGGATCGTGCTGCCGCCCCAAGGTTCAGCTCGCGTTTGAGGATCTTCCCGGTGGAGGTGTGCGGCAACTCGGTCATGACCTTCACCCGCCGGGGGACCTTGTACGACGCGAGCTCCGACTTGCAGTGAGCGATGACCTTCTCTTCGGTCGTATCTCCGGCGACGTAGGCAACCAGGACCTGTCCGAGATCGGGATCGCCGGCACCCGTGACCGCCGCGTCGGTCACCCCCGGGAGACTTTCGATCACCTCTTCGACCTCGATCGGATAGACGTTCTCGCCCCCCACCACGACCATGTCGTCCGCGCGGCCCTCGACGAAGAGGTAACCGCGTTCGTCGATGCGTCCGAGATCGCCGATCGAGATGTAACCGTCGACGAACGGCCGGTTGTCTCCTGAGGTGTACCCCTCGAAGATCATCTCCGACTTCACGTGGATCTCGCCGACCTCTCCGGTTGGGAGTTCCTCGCCGTCTGGCGACAGAAGCAGTATCTCGGTCCCCGGGACGGGCCGGCCCACGGTTCTCGGTTCCTCGGCCATGTCCTCGGGCGTGGCGATCGCAACCCAGCCAGCCTCGGTCGATCCGTAGAGGTCGTACAGAACCGGGCCGAAGACCTCGGCCGCGGCCGCGCGTAGGTCGGCTGACATCGCCGAACCACTGGCCATCACCAGTCGCAGGTGGCTCAGGTCGTAACGGTCCCGGACCTCGGCACCCTGTTCGACGATCCGTTTGATCATCACCGGGACGAACGACGCCGCGGTCGCGCGGTGCTCTTCGATCAGCCGGAGCGAGTCTTCGGGATCGAACCGCTCGGGAAGGACAAGCGTTGCACCCAGCGCGGTCGCCATCGTGAAGGTGAGGAGACCGAACGAGTGGAACAGGGGAGCGGGACAATAGATGACGTCTTCTCTCTGGTAGGGAACGACCGAGAGGACCTCGGCCATCCGCCCGAGGCCGGATGAAGCCGCGTCGCGTTGCGCGCCCCTCGGCGTCCCCGTGGTGCCGGACGTGTGGATGACGATCTTGGCCGAGCCACGGCGGCGCGTGAACGGGAACGGAGGCCTGCCGGAGCCCGATCCGAGGAACTCGTCGAAGGGGATCGACCCCGGTACCGCGCCGGAGCCTTCACCAACCGCGATCAGACATGCGTCGCCTGAGACGGCCCCGGCCACGCTGTCTGTGTGCTTGGTGTCGTAGAAGACGATCTTCGGGCCCGCGTTGTCGAGGGTTGCCTTCAGTTCCTTGGTCCTGGCCCAGGTGTTCATGGGGCAGGCGATGAACCCGGCTTTCTGGCACCCGAGGATGACGGCGGCCATCTCGCGACCGTTCCTCAGGATCATCGCCACCGGCTCGCCGGGAGCGACCCCGGCGGCGGCGATGGCCCCGGCGACCTGGTTGGCCATCCTGTCGAGGCCGCGGAACGTGAGCCGGCCGGACCGATCGAGGATCGCGGTCTTGTTACCCAGGGCGACCGCATTCATCTGGCTTAGAACCCCGAGGGATGGGCCCCTGCCGAGCAGCCACGGCAGGGCGGTGGAAATGGCGACGGGACTCATCGCCGAGAGCGTCCCGGCGCCTTTGAGGGCACGGATCGTCTGGGGTCGCGCGAGGTCGGCGATCGTGCGCAGGCCGTCCAGAGCGCTCACGGTTGCCCACCACTTAGAGGCTGCATGGATGAAGAGTACCCACGTAGGCTGCATTGCATGAGCCCCAGGAGAGACGTCTCGATGACCCCGGAAGAGATCAGCGGGTTCCTCTCGACGCCCCGCAGCTGCGTCCTGACCACGCTCGATGCGGACGGCTGGCCTCACTCTGCCGCGATGTGGTTCGTGCCCGGAGACTCGCTCTTGAGCATGTGGACCTACCGACGATCCCAGAAGGCGGTGAACGCTCGGAGGGATCCCAGAGCGTCGGTCGTGGTCGAGGCCGGGACGGCCTATGGAGAGCTCCGGGGGGTCATGGTGCGGGGACATCTGGAGCTGGTGGAGGCTGTGGCGAGCATTGCCGAGATCGGACGTGACCTTTACGAGCGTTACGTGACCCCAGTTACGGGGATCCCTTACGAGGACGGACCGGCCGTCGAGGTCGAGCGTCAGTCCCACAAGCGAGTGGGCCTGATACTTCCTTTCGACCGGGTGACCTCGTGGGATCTCGGGAAGCTCTGATGGAAGACCGATCCGGAGGTTGTAGATGAAGATGCGGCAGCTCGGCTCTCAGGGCCCGGAAATATCCGTGGTCGGCTTCGGCGCATGGGAAGCGGGTGGGATGGGCTGGGGACCGAACCCTCCCGACGAACAGACGATCAAGGCGATGCACACCGCGATCCAGAGCGGGACGAACTGGATCGACACCGCCGAGGTCTATGGGGGAGGCCGCTCCGAGGAGCTGGTCGCGGCCGCCGTGAAGGACAACGACGATGTCCTCGTCTTCACCAAGCTTGATCCCAAACCGGCCGGCAGCGGGTTCGACAAGGCGGGCGTACGAGCGGGAGCAGAGGCTTCTCTCAAGCGACTGGGACGCGAGGTCATCGACCTCTATCAGCTGCACTGGACGGATCCCAACACCGAGGTCGAAGAAACCTGGACGACGATGGCGGAACTGGTCGACGACGGTCTCGTCAAGCACATCGGTGTCTCTAACTTCGGGATCGATCTGATCGAGCGCTGCGAGAAGATCCGCCACGTCGATTCCCTTCAGCCCCCGTTCTCGATGTTGGGTAGGGAGGGCCGCTTCGATCTGCTCCCCTTCTGCAAGGAGAACGGGACCGGCACGATCTCCTACGGCCCGCTCGGTTACGGACTCTTGACCGGCGCGATCACCAAGGACACGGAGTTCGGAGACGATGACTGGCGCGGCGGCGGCCACGGGATGAATGGTTACGACCTGTTGTTCGCCCCCGGGAAGCTCGAGAAGAACCTCGCGATCGTCGACCGCCTGAAGCCGGTCGCCGAGCGGCTCGGGATCACGCTGGCTCAACTCGCCCTCGCGTGGGTGTTCCATCAGGAAGGCGGGACGGCTGCGATCGCCGGATCACGCTCACCCGAACACGTCTCGGAGAACGCGGGGGCCGGGGACGTCTCTCTTGATGAGACGACGCTCGCAGAGATCGACGAGGTGTTGGAGTCCCGTTGATAGACGTTCCCTGGTACTACTTCGTCGGGTTCATCGCGTTCGTCATCGCGATGCTGCTGGTCGATCTCAAGTTCTTCCACACCGAGGCGCACACCCCAACCCTCAAGGAGTCCTCCGCGTGGGTTGCGGTCTGGGTCTCTCTGGCCGTCATATTCGGCATCGGGATGTGGATCATCGAGGGAGGAGTTGCCGGAGGCGAGTTCTTCGCCGGCTACCTGATCGAGTATTCGTTGTCGGTCGACAACATGTTCATTTTCGTGCTGATCTTCAGTTACTTCCAGGTCCCGGTTGCGTACCAGCATCAGGTCCTGTTCTACGGGATCCTCGGAGCGATGATCTTCAGGGGCCTGTTCATCTTCGCAGGTACCGCGTTGATCAACTCCTTCGAATGGGTCATCTATGTCTTCGGTGCATTCCTGATCTACACGGCGTTCCGGATAGCGTTCGGAAGCGAAGAGGTTCATCCCGAGAACAATCCCGTCCTTAAATTCGCGCGGA
>JAENWQ010000279.1 GCA_016649855.1 Actinomycetota bacterium
CTCACCTTGGCAAGGTGATGCTCTACCACTGAGCCACGCCCGCAACGATTGGTCATTATAAGGGACCGGTCACGCCGGAACACCCCTATCGCGTCGTCGTTCCTTAGCCCTCGGGCAGCCGGAACTCCCCGGCCCCCAGCCCCACCTCGAGGATCGCCTGGCCCTCGGCGATGTGGATCGACCGATACCTGAGGCCCTCCGCGATCGTCGGAAGCCGCACCGACACCGTCTCCGGGAGCAACGACGAGCTCAGCACCAGGTTCTGGCCCTCGAGCGCGATGTCGCCTTCTGCTTGCTTCGGAGATCCCTCGGGCGAGACCACCACGTCGCCGCCGATGAAGTCAACGGTGACCGGGACGCCCTCGCGCTGGAGGAGCCGGCTGAGCGTGGCCGCCGACATCACCGCGCTCCCCCGCCCGCCTCCGATCGTGATCGAGCGGGCCTCCCCCGAGACCAACGCCGCGGCGTCGAGCCGGACGTTCTCGAGGGTGAGCGTCGCGGAATCGAACCTGACCCTGCCGGTACCGATCCGCTCGGCATCGAGCGTGACCTCGGGAACGACGCCGTTGAACAGGTTCACGACGAATGGGAATCCACCGATGGCGACGCTCGGCTCGTCGTCGAGCTGGAGACCTTCTTGGATCGATGCAGCGACCGCTCGCTCCGCCATCCCCTTGGCGAAGATGTCGGCCAGGACGGCCGCGGTGAGGATGATGCCGAGGACCAAGAGAACGATGATCGACCTCCGCATCTAGATCCCCGTGCTCCCGAAGCCGCCTTCGCCCCTCGATGTCTCATCGAACGACTCGACGATCTGGGTGGATGCGTCCTCGACCTTCTGGATGACCATCTGGGCGATCTTCTCGCCCTTGCAGATCTCGATCGGCGTCTCTGGATCGAGGTTCACGAGCAGGACCTTGAGCTCGCCCCGGTAACCGGCGTCGATCAGACCGGGGGCGTTGGGGAGAGCGAGTCCTTCCTTCAGCGCACGGCCCGAACGGGCGTGGACGAACCCCGCATAACCGTCCGGGATCGCGACCGCGAGTCCGGTTGCGACCGCGGCCCTCTGGCCCGGCTTCAGGACCACGTCTTCGCACGATCTCAGATCGAGACCCGCGTCACCGGGATGCGCATAGGACGGCAGCTGCGCGTCCGGGTGGAGCAGCTTGACCTCTAGCTTCATCCGTTCTTGTTCCGCTTCAACAGCGAGAGGAGCTCCTTCTCGAAGTCGGTGAGCTCCTGGAACCCCTTATAGACCGATGCGAAGCGGAGGTAGGCGACGTCGTCGAGGGCTCTCAGGCGATCGAGCACCTCTCTGCCGATCTCAGCCGACGCGATCTTTCGCTTGCCACCGGAGCGGATCTTCTCTTCGACCTCATCGACGAGCGCCTCGATCTGGGCGTCGTCCACCGGACGGTTCTTGCTCGCCATCCGAAGGCCCTCGGAGATCTTCTGACGCTCGAACGGAACCTCTTCTCCGCTCCTCTTGACCACCAGCAGCGGAGAGCTCTCGATCCGCTCGAAGGTCGTGTAGCGACTCCCACAGCTGAGGCATTCCCGACGACGGCGGATCGCCCGCCCGTCCTCGGCCACGCGCGAATCGACGACCTTGTCCTCCTCGTGAGAACAGACCGGACAGCGCACGCTAGAGACATCTCTCCGAAGCCATGGCTCCCATCGTATGGGCAGACCTCCTTCGTGGTAGTCACGAGGGATGAAGCCGGCAGAGCAACGGAACGCCCTGGGCACCTTCGTGATCTTCGGAGCCTCGGGGGACCTCGCATC
>JAENWQ010000233.1 GCA_016649855.1 Actinomycetota bacterium
CCGTTCCTGAGGTACGGAGACGCGGTACTTTCCGAGGCGTACGTGAAGCAGCTGTTCGGTGAGTTCTCAGCGATCCCTCTGCCGGACGGAACGCTCGATGTCGATCCCGCGTACCGCGCCGACCACATCATCACAGCTTCCGTTCGGATCCTTGGAGAGGTGACCTGCAATAGCGCAGTCTTCCCCGCGCTGCGGCGGGTCACGAGGCAGATCATCAACGAAGGCCTGGAGCACCTCATCAACCACGACTTCGGGGGTTGCTACTCGCCGCGAACGATCATCTCAGGGCCGGGAGCGCGCCTCTCGCATCACGCTTACGGCATCGCGGTTGACCTGAACGTCGCCGAGAACGCCTACGCGCGACAGCCCCGGCTGGATCCGAGGATCGTCAAGATCTTCGAGGCCAACGACTTCACCTGGGGCGGGCGGTGGCTGGTTCCCGATGGGATGCACTTCGAATGGAACAGCTTCCCCGCGTCCGACTAGCTCGCAGCTCGGCGCACAACCTGGAGATCGCTCCTCGAAGGACGCGGCCCAGGACAACGACTTGCAGAGCATGTTCGGTACCCGCCGAGATGCGCACGAAGGGTGTACCGCTCTCGGCATGGGCCGCGGTCAGATAGACCCGGGTGATGTCGAACCCGAAGCTCGTTCCGTGCACCAGCGGCGCCTTCCGAGCGCGGGCCCCCTCGATGATCAGCTCGACGAGACGTGCCCGGGCTCGGTGGTCATCGATCGTAGGAGCCAGCTCGATCGAGAGGCTGCCGCCTCTGAACCGCAGCGCCTTCGCCGTTCCGTAGGCCGGGTGGTCGGAGATCGACGGGTGGTGGACGACCAGCGGTAGACCGGCCTGCTCGACGTGGATCCATAGGGCGGCGGCGATGACCGCGGCATTTCGATCGATGCGGCCCAGGCGCCGTTCCATCAACGCACGGTCGGGGGGAAGTAGTTGGCCCACCCCGGTGTCGGTGATGTTGGTTCCAAGATGCTCACGGAGCCCGTCGAGGATCGTCCCGTCGGCGGACGAACAGACGATCACGCCTGCCGGGGTCCGGTCGAGGCCCAACTGTGCGTACTTCGTGACGCTCTCGAAGACGATCATCCGCAAGCGAGGCGAGGCGCGCTGCCAGGGCTGGAACGTGACCGACCTCCCGGTGTTGTCGATGACGACGGTTCCTCCATCCATGGCACCCGCCAGCCGGTGGAGCAGTCCTTCGAGGTCCGGGAACGTCATCTCGGGGTTGTTGCCCAGCGAGTCGAGGTAGATGCCCGAGGGCGAGTGGCTCCGCACCGCGGACATGATGCCGTCCGGGTCCCGTTCGTCGACCTCGATGATCTCCCTGTCAGCGATGCCGCTCCTCAGGAGATCACGGCATTCGTGATAGGTACCCCGGCCGATCAGCAGGGGACCGCTCACGTGGTTCTCGAGGCGGAGTAGGTGGGCGACGGTCACGAATGCCGACATCCCGCACGAGGTAACCAGGGCGCGCAGACCGTCCTTGGACGGCGCATCGACGTACTCGCTCAACCAGCTCCGTTCATAGGCCGCCGCTGGGGCATGGCGATCACGTTTGTAGTCATCGACGAACTGAGAGATCGAGCCTGCTTCGCGTCCGGCGTTGGAGATCATCGAGTGGTCGATCGACGGAGAGTTCCAATCCGAGGCTACCCCGAGCCCTCCCCACAAAGCGAGTCTCGACCTCAGGAGGAAGGCATGCTGCTCCTTGGCCTCCTGAAGCTCGGTGAGAGCGGTTCGCCCCGGGCGCATGTCCCGGCATAGCTTCTGCAGGCAGCGGACCTGGCCGTCGAGCCGTACGCGCAGGTCCTCGAGGAGGGTTGCCTGCTCGCGCCGCGTTGCCACCGGTATAGCGGTGGCATCAGAGACCTCCTCGGCGCGCGCCGAAGCCGAGCGCCCTAACGCACTCGCCAACGAACAGAGATCGCGCAGGTCGGAGATCAGCTCGTCGAAAGCCGTCAGCCAGACCGACTCCACGGCGCGACTTCTTCCCATGTCCGTACGACGTTCGTTGAGCCCGTGAAGTTCGAATGAAAGGGGCTTGGCGTCAGGGTCCGTCTGACCCGGAGGGATATTCGAGGAGTTCTGGCGATCCACTCGCCCACGCGTCGAGGATCGGCTCCATGATGCGCCACGATTCCTCGGCCTCGTCGTTGCGGATGGCGAGGGTGGGGTCACCCTGGAGCACGTCGAGGAGGAGGCGCGCGTAGGCGTGCTGCTCTTGCGGCGGGAACGAGACCGAGAGGGCGATCTCCTCGAGCTTGAACGGATCTCCATCACCGTTGACGTTGACGCTCAGGTGGACCTCGTCGGGGTTGAAGGAGATCTCGAGCACGTTGTTGCATGCCGCCGTGTCCCTGAAGGCGAGGTGGGGCACGTCTTTGAGCGTGACCCTGACGTACGCTCTCGAAGTTCCGAGCGCCTTGCCGGTGCGGAGCGTGAACGGGACGCCGGCCCACCTCCAGCTTCCCAGCGAGAGCGTGACCTGGGCGAAGGTCTCGGTTCCTTTTTCGGGATCTATCCCCGGTTCATCGACGAAGTTGGGGACCTTCCGGTCGCCGATCACCCCGGCGGTATACCGGGCCCTCACCGTCTTGCTCTTGACGTCGTCGGGGGACAGCGTCTGCACCGAGCGCAGCACCGCAACCTTGGCATCGCGGAAGTCCTTCTCGAGGAGTGACGACGGAGGCTCCATCGCGATCAAGCACAACACCTGGAGGAGATGGTTCTGCAGCATGTCTTTGAGGGCGCCCGTGCGGTCGTAGTACGAGGCGCGGTTCTCAAGCGTGAGCGTCTCGTCCCAGGAGATCTGCACCGACTCGACGTGGAGGTTGTTCCAGAGCGGTTCGAAGATCCGGTTGGCGAACCTGAGCCCGAGGATGTTCTGAACCGTCTGCTTGTGCAGGAAGTGATCGGTCCTGAAGATGATGTTCTCGGGGAAATGAGCGCGGAGGCTCCGGTTGAGCTCCTTCGCCGAAGCGAGGTTCTCGCCGAAGGGCTTCTCGATGACGAGAACGCTTCCTTCCGGAAGACCGGCGCTCCCGAGCGACTCGATCGTGGGGCGGAAGAACCTCGGGGGCAAGGCGAGGTAGGCGACCATCGGTTCCTCGATGTCCCCGATCGCAGCCCGGACCTGGTCGGGGTCTCCGACATCGGCCTCCGCGTAGTCGAGGGCGTCGACCACGGCCTTCCGAGAGGACTCGTCGATCTTCGGCGCGTGCTCCTCGAGCTCCTTGGCCACCATGTCCTTGAACTCAGGGGTGGTGAGGTCGGTGATATCGACCCCGACGATCCGGAACCCGTCGGGGAGCTCTCCTCTTTCGTGGAGCTCGGCAAGCCCGGGAAGGAGGAGCCTGGATGCGAGGTCCCCCGAGGCTCCGAAGATCACGAAGGTGCCCAGGGCGTTCCGTTGCTCTGCCGGCTTCATCCCTCGTGACTACCACGAAGGAGGTCTGCCCATACGATGGGAGCCATGGCTTCGGAGAGATGTCTCTAGC